>NZ_JJQY01000071.1:0-6142 GCF_000979295.1 Methanosarcina sp. 1.H.T.1A.1
TCCCAATATAGGACAGTACTATCCAAATTTAAAAAAATACAAAAGGCGTGCATAAATGGCAAAACTCATAGACAAACTCCTTGGCGGCAATGTAAAAAGTTCAACCAGTGCCGAAGATTACACTGAAATTGACCTCAGCAAATATGAAGAAGTCCTTGAGGCCGAGCCTGCAGAGACTTACGTAAAAATTGCAGAAGTTTCAAGCATCAACCAGATATCCGCACTCAAGCAGGAGATTTACAACGGGAACATCCTTATGATTGACATCTCAAACATCAGAAGCGATGACCTGCTTAGGGACAGGGTTTTAAAAGAGCTGAAAGATGTTGTTGTCGATGTTCATGGAGATATTGCAGGTGTCAAAGGAAACACTGTGATTGTAACTCCTAATGGCATTAAAATCGACAGATCAAAGATTATTGGTGGAAAATATTGAATCAGGATTATTTTAAGAATGAAAACTTTGAGACAAGGACCATCTGCCCTCTGTGTCAGAAAGACCTTGTAATGAAGTGGCAGAGAGATAATATTCCCTATTTAGGGGAGATCATGTACATAACTGCAAACTGCCAGTGCAGTTTCCGTTTTACAGATACCATGATCCTCTCCAGTAAAGAGCCCATGCGCTATGAGCTGTTAGTTGAGAATCTGGAAGACCTGAATGCAAGAGTCGTCCGCTCAACCTCAGGAACGATTCGCATTCCGGAAATGGGGATTGCTGTCGAACCCGGCCCGGCGTCTGATTCGTATATAACGAACGTCGAAGGTGTGCTGCAGAGGGTTCAGAATGTCCTTATGACTGCGAGCAGATGGGTACAGGAAGATAAAGATGAAGAGAAGTTCGCCCGCAGCCAGGAACTCCTGTGCATGCTCAATGAAGTAATCGATGGCAAGAGAACGATCACAATCATCATTGAAGACCCGCTCGGAAACAGCGCAATAATTTCGAAAAAGGCTGTTGCTACCAAACTCTCAAAGGAAGAGGCTGAGGAGCTAAACACCGGCATGATAGTTTTCGATGTTGACAAATCCGAACTTGCACATGATGTTTCGGACAATGTACAGCCCCTCGGAGGAGATTAATTCTTTTATCCGATTTTTTAACAGCCCTGACATGATTCCGGGGGTCGAGCCCCCATAATTGATTTACTTTTAATTCAATAAAGGCAAACACGTCAAGGGCTATACAGGCATTTTTCTGTCCAGATAAAGTAGCAGGGATGCCGCACAAGGTGCAAAATAAAGAAAAGCCATATGCAGAATCTTCCGGATAGGCAACCGGACGGAAAAATATCTATGTGCCTGACCATTCAGACCTTTACGGCACCCGGAAGCCACATTTCCCAAAGTTCCATTATTAGAGTAATAACATTTCATAATACACAACAGTAGCTCAGAATACGTAACAACGTCCCATTATAAGGTAACAAGTCAACTACCCTGAATAAAGACTCAGGAGTTTCCTGCTGAGGTTTTATGACGCGTTATATCTGGACTAAAACGTTTCATATAAGGTTTATCATAAAAATTAACTGAGATCACGATAATACGGTGAAGGCATGGCAGAAAGCGAAAAAGAAGCAGCACTCCCTCCAAAAGAGGAATTCAGCGATTGGTATAACGATCTCCTGTGGATGGCAGAAATAATGGACGTCCGCTACCCTGTAAAGGGGCTTTATGTCTGGTACCCCTTCGGTTTTGCCATCAGGAGAAACACTTACAACATCATCAGGGAAATTATGGATAACAGCGGGCACCAGGAGGCTCTCTTCCCCCTGCTTATCCCCGAAAATGAGTTCATGAAAGAAGCCGAGCACATAAAAGGCTTTGAGGATGAGGTATACTGGGTCACCCACGGAGGAAAAGATCCTCTTGACGTGCCTCTGGCTCTCCGCCCCACAAGTGAGACTGCCATCTATCCGATGTACAAAATCTGGATAAGGTCTCATGCGGATTTCCCCCTCAAGATCTATCAGATAGTCAATACTTTCCGCTACGAGACAAAGCATACCCGCCCCCTGATAAGGCTCAGGGAGATTACTTCCTTTAAAGAAGCCCATACCGTGCACGCCACCTGGGAAGACGCCGAAGCCCAGGTAAAGGAAGCAGTTGAGCTTTATACCGAGATATATCGCAGGCTGGGAGTTCCTGTGCTCCGCTCAAGGAGACCTGACTGGGATAAGTTCCCGGGCGCCGACTACACCGATGCTATTGATGCCATGATGCCTGATGGAAAGACTCTTCAGATAGGCACTGCCCACCACCTTGGCGACAACTTTGCAAAGACTTTCGATATCAAGTACGAAGCCCCTGACGGCGAACAGCGTTATGCCCACCAGACCTGTTACGGGATTTCAGAGAGGTGTATTGCAGCCACAATCTCCATCCACGGAGATGACAAAGGGCTTGTCCTGCCTCCCGAAATCGCACCTGTTCAGGCAGTCATTATCCCGATCATCTTCAAGAAAGGAGCAGCCGAGGTGCTTGCGGCCTGCAAGGATGTCCAGGAGCGCCTGAAGAAAGCAGGAATGAGGGTTGAAATCGATGCAAGCGACCTGCGCCCTGGGGCAAAGTACTACAAGTGGGAAATGAAGGGAGTGCCCCTAAGGCTTGAAATCGGGCCTCGAGACCTGGAAAATAATGTGGCTGTGGCGGTAAGAAGAGACACCGGAGAAAAAGAGCAGATCCCTCTGCCTGAAATTGAAGCAGGAGTGCTTTCGAAGTTTGAGGCAATCCATGAAAGCCTCTACGAAAAGGCAAAAACGGGACTTGAAAACCGCATCTTTGACTGCACTGAAATTGAGGAAGTAAAGGAAAAGATCCAGAAAGGGGTTGCAACAATCCCCTGGTGCGGCAAAAGAGAGTGCGGACTTGCAATGGAAGACCTGATAGGAGCAGGCATCCTGGGAATTCCCCTGACCCCGAGAGGAAAAGGAAAGGAGAAATGCCCTTCCTGCGGAGAAGAAACCGAAACCCGCGTTTACGTTGCAAGAACATACTGAGTCCGGTAAACGCCTTTTCTTAGAAATTCAGCCGGAAAAGAATATGGGGCAGCTGCACCCCATATTCCGGACATTTTCTTCTTATACCGCTTACTTAAAAGAATCCGGACTTATAGAAATAAGTGGAAATTAAACAAAAAAAATCCATCAGACAATTATAATTCTATTTTTTAAAAAAGATGGCCACCCTTCCCGGGAAGGCACCCTTTTAGGGCAGTAACATCCATTTAAACAACCCGGAGACAGTACCACATTTATACATTGAAAGTGCCCTCAAACCTTTACTCAATTGATCTTTATTATGCAGTTCACAGCGACGAAGCAACAGGCCACGAAATAGGAGTAAAATAAAGTAAAGTTAATTTGAGTAGAATCAAATTATAATTGAGTGCCGATAAATATTAAATACTAAGTCGAAGAATTCTTCACTAGACTTTGAGGAGATTTACATCAATTTATCTTAATATTGTGTGAAACTTACGTTAATTTCATAGAGGAGATATTATGTCCTGGATCGAACCGGAAGTAACGAAAAAGCCTAAAAAACCGATGTTTTTATGCGTACTTTCCAATACCAAAACCGCACACATCCCGAAGCTCTCTGCAGCAGGGAAAACGGCTGAACTTACGGATTATACGCCTGCAGGGGACGCGGAACTTATGGAAACGGGGAACATTATCAGTGTACCGGTGCTTCCCATGACTCCTCCTTATGATACTCCTACTCCTGCGATCATGACCCGTTCAGCGCTGAAGCTTACGGACGCTCCCTACCATTTCATTAATTCCGGTCTAATAGTTACTCCGGATGTCCCGTGCATTGACCTGAAAGCAAAGCCCGGAGAGGACATCCGGGAGGCGATTGCAGTAAGAGATGTACAGGGCATCTACGAGCGGGCAAAATTCCTTGCCAAGAGGCTCAGAAACCAGACAGACCACGTAATAATCGGGGAAAGCATCCCCGGAGGCACAACAACAGCGATGGGAGTTTTAACAGCGCTCGGGTATAACGGAAACGTCAGCAGCAGTGCAGATGAAAACCCTCTTGAACTCAAGAAAAAGGTTGTTGAAGAAGGTATGAAAGCCTCATGCCTGACATTTGGCTGTCTGAAAGATGACCCTATGAAAGCTGTTGCCTGCATGGGAGACCCCATGATGCCTGCTGTTGCGGGCCTTGTTGCAGGTTTCCAGGGCACCGAGATCAGTGTTGTCCTTGCCGGCGGAACTCAGATGGCAGCAGTCTACGCGGTTATCAAACACCTGGGCTTTAACACCGAAAAGCTCTCAATTGCAACAACCCGCTATGTAGTAGAAGATAAATCCGCACATTTTGTCGAGATCACAAGAGCCCTGGGCGTACCAGTAGTCTATGTTGCTGACCCTGGCTTTGGGAAATCATCCCTTAAAGGGCTTCAAAGGTACGAGACAGGCACAATCAAGGAAGGCGCAGGTGCCGGAGGTGCCATGTATCTTGCAGGCCTTTTCGGGATCTCCCAGGATGAGTTCCGGACCGAAGTGGAAAACGTTTGCAAATTGCTCAAAGCCGGACAGTGAAAAAGTAAACGGTTTTTTCAGCAAAATATAACGTTTCTTTTACAGATTCCACTTCTCTTCATTTTTTTGCAGAGAGAGTTGTAATCAATCATCTTGACGAGATTTACTTTTTTACGCGTTTTGTCCGGCAGGTTTTTCCGACAAAAACTAGCTTGCTTTATCCAGTGCGACTCCAGTTAAGAAATAGAGCAAAAGAGCAGAAAACCTGGAAATGAATAATGATGAGTTTCATATATCCAGAGCTAAAAAATATTATAGCTATTAAAAAAGTAAAAATTTAGAGCCTTTTCAGGCTCATTTTCAAAAAACTAAATTTGAATATTCTAACTTTCCCGTGCCAAAAACTTTTTTCAGGTCAGGTCTCTACCATAGCATTCCGGGCGTTTTCAGAGACCTCCAGCTCTGTAACAGAAGACACCCTTTGGGCAGCCAGTGGTTTCTGAGCATGAGTCATGCCACTTTCCCCGGAGAAACAGACCTCAGAACTCATGCGTCCGCAACTCCTGCAGTAGTAGAAAACATTAGAATCTATAACCTGGCGTTTCAGCTGGACCTTGCATTCACTGCAAACCATAGGAACACTGAAATTTTCCATGCAGACTCCTCAGTCATATATCATGATTGAGTCGAGCCTTGCAGTGCCTGTTTTTGTCCAGTACTTGCAAATGCTACAGTACTGCATTCCACCATCTTGACTCAATTTAAGCTTAGCGTTGCATTTTGGACATATTTTTAGATGTTTCGTGAATAAGCCCCCTTATTCTCCATTTTTAACCTGTGAGGTTAAGAGGCCAGAAGCGCGATAGGACCCGAAGAGTGCCTTTAATATCAGAAAAAGCCTGAAAAGATACCCAACAGTACAGAGAGCAACTGACCTTAAACCCCTGATGCTAACATTACTATAAAGCCCGAAGCGGCTTTTATACTGGTTGAAATCCCCCGGACAGGTCCTTAAATAAAGGAGTTTTAAGCTAAAATGAATTTACGTTGCTTAAAACAAAGCCTATCCGACTTCGATACTTAAAGCTGTAAAAAGCTAATCAAATATATTATTCATGATAGGATATAAGGTTTGTCTCGCAAATAAATATTGACATTAAAATAGGCGGAAAAAGGAATCCTTAGAGATACTATAAAAAGGAAGCAGAAACTTAAAGAAAAAAGAAAATATAGACCGGATTAAGACATTAGTTGAATAGACATTAAATTGAAAGGGAATCAAATAATAGATCGCAGGTGAATGAAGATTAAATTCAAAGATATCAAATAGATATAGTAGATGAATGAAAAGTAAATTGAAAGAAAATCAAATAAAGGCATTGGTAAAATGACATTATGTCGAATAGAATGTACTTACTGCCGGCAGATTTCCCCAAGGTTACCCCTTACTACAGTTTGTGAGAAGGGCGTCAAGCGAAATATATAAATAAGATCATCGCTTTAGGAATGTTCGCGAGAGGTGGGCAAAAAAGCACACCCGATACCAGAAGCCGCTTTAACTCAGTTGGTAGAGTGTCTGGCTGTTAACCAGAATGTCGTAGGTTCGAGCCCTGCAAGCGGCGTAAAACTTTTGCATATACTATAGC
>NZ_JJQY01000101.1:0-5964 GCF_000979295.1 Methanosarcina sp. 1.H.T.1A.1
TGCCGGCAAGCGCTCTTGAGTAACATTCCTCTGCTTCATCTACATGCCCGTATTCGGCCAGGAGGTAAGCGTACCCGGTATTTGCCTTTACATTTTCGGGCGAGGTTTCAAGTACGGTTTTATACTCATTTTCGGCTTCCTGAACTCTTCCGAGCTCTAAAAGAAGCTCAGAGTAAGCACATCTTACATCTGCATTTTCAGGGTTTTCATTCAGGACTTCAAGATAGCTTGCTTCGGCTTCAGGGGAAAAGCCCAGTACATGTGCTGCAATACCCAGCGCATAGCAGGAATCTTCGCGGAGCTTTCCGGAAGCCTGCATTAAGCAGACCTTTGCAAAAACGTATTCTTCCAGATGCATTTTTTGCTGCTTGCATGCGTTAGAGAGTTCAAGTAGAAGTTTTGGGGGATAAGATTTTTCTTTTGAGCTTTTCAGAGCAAAATCAGCTGCACAGGATAGGTTTTTCTGGTCAGATCCGATTATTCCAATAACATCGTACACAAAATCGTCAATAGCATCAAAGTCCATGTATCCGGCACCTCAGAAAAGTGAATGTTCTGGTAGGGGGGTTGTCAGTGTAACATCCGGAGTATAGTTTACGCTTAATTGAATATATTAGTGAGTGAATATTGCGTAAGATTATTAGACATACTATTAGTGTTTGAATAGTGTATAAGAGACCGAGTATAATATTATAATTATCGTATAACATTCTATCCCTTTATTACGCAAAATAAAACAGCTGATTGCATTGAACGACAACGGTTTCATAAAAAAATATATTTTGCAGGATAAAAAACAAGGGATGTAGGGCAGGAGACGTAATAAAAATATATCGTCGAATATAAAAACATAAAAAGTGTTACTATTAACTGGAATGAAAAAACGAAAACGAAATAAATAAAAATACGAATAGAAAAGAAAAGCATATCTAATGATAGTATTAGCCAGAGGGAAAAGGAATTAAATAATTTTTACTAAGGCATAAATTCAACGTTTAAAAATAACTGGTTTGTATCAAATTAGAGGTAAACAGCAGGTAAACCATAAGTAAACCATAGGTTTATACTGTTTTTAGCTATTTTGATCGTTTTTATAATTTCATCAATTTTATCGCTTTTTTGGAAGTGCCTGAGAAATCTGTTGATGTTATTCCGGGAAACCTGAATGGCAGTTCCGTTACATTCTTTTTAACTCCCTTTTGGTATTTATAAAGCCCATTTATTAGATTTAACCCCCTATTGGTAAACAGATGCCCCTTTTATCCAGCGTATAGTATTGCCTGCCGCTTTAGCCTGCCTGAGTCTGCCGGAACCCGCCTGAGTCTGCCTGAACCTGCCTGAGTCTGCCTGAACCTGCCTGAGTCTGCCTGAGCCCTCCTGAGTCCGCCTGCATATAATAGGTAAAAACGAAAGCATTAGCTGAACAGAAACTTTGATCCAAAAATATCAACCGTGTTTTTTCAGAATTTTCATAATGATAAAAAACCCTGCAAGGTTTATTACCCCTATCAGGAAATATCCTATCAGGTGCGTTGAGTTCCGGCCAAAAATCGAATCTCCGTCTCCGAAAACACCTGCAGAGCTGGTTTCTTCTTTTGCTCCCTCCGGGGAGGATTCGCTTTCCTTTGTTTTGGCTCCTTTACCCCCGAATTCGACCACCGAATCAGTTTTAAGAAAAACCTCTTTCTCCTTTTCTTCAAGGCTATTTCCGGAATTCAGAACAGCCCCGACAGCATAGGAGTTCTCCGGCTCAAGGCCGAGGAAAAGGAACTGGTCATCGTTTCCTGGAGATGAAATTACTTTTCCATCTTTCCTGAGTTCTACGGATCCTTTTTCAGGAAGTTTAACTTTCAGGTTCACGTGCCCTGTAAGCAGGATCTGCTCTCCTTGCGTAAACCTGGGCCTGTCCGGGACATCAAGGATTCCAAGAAGGGTGGGAGCAAAGTCCTCCTGCCCGAATTCTCCCCTGATAACTCCGCTCTCGACATCCTGTGCATATACGATGAGCGGGACCATCTGCGCTTCATCCGATACCGAGTATTTTTCGGACTGGTGCCCTCCTTTAGAACCATCTGCCGAAAAAGCCATCCCATGGTCTGAGGTCAGGACAAAAGCAAGGTTGTTTTTTTCACATAGTTTATAGAGGGATAAAAGCTCCGAATCAAGGTTTTCGATGCAGTCTATATATCCATAGTTGCCCCTGTAGTGCCCGCTCATATCAATTGCCCCTACATTGACAGTCAACAGGTATTTTTGCCCGGGCCTGTTTTTTGCCATGTACTCTACAACAGCACAGGCAGCTTCAATACCCCACCTGTTATATCCGTTATACTTTTCCCCAGTCTCTTTTGAGGTGACATATCCCGGAGCCAGGTCAGCCTCCGCTTCCATTAGCTGCAAAAGCCCGGATGGCACCGGATTATCCTGGGAATGTTCATACTGCGCAAGCACTATCTCCATCTTCTTTATAGAGTTGTTTTCATCCCTAAGGACAGCATCCTGTTCGGCGCAGATTGACCAGGAATCCCCTTTTTCCATAACAGCAATACAGAGATAGCCCTCACTGTGTAAAACATCGAAAATATTTGCATCTTTAAAACTAACAAACTCGCTGTCTGCACCCGGGTTTCCGGTAACAAGGACCGAGTGCCCTCCTTCGGTAAATGTCTGCGGAGCACGAAACTCGAGAACCCGGGCACTGTTTTTGCCTATTTCCGGAATATTCTCAAGCCTGGCGTTTTCAAGGGGTGTACCGTCAAGTGCGTGCGGTGTAAGCTCCGGATAGATAAAAGGGGCACTTAAGCCGTCAACGATCAACACGACTGCACCGTCAGGTGTATTGACAGGGTTTACCTCAACCTCGGTAAGTGCAGATACAGGAGCTGGTAAAGCTGCAGAAAGGATCAACAGTGTTGTAAGTAAAACCAGAATTGGAAATAATTTGAAGTTTTGGATCCCGGGAATCATTGTAAATTATTTTAGATTCATCAGCTATAAAGAATTTCCCTTTTCAAAAAATCTGCTGGCAAAGTTCGCTGCCTTATCTATTTAGTGAGACGTAGAGGACATATACATACGGGGCTGTAGTGAAATCTTCAGATCTAAATTTTTTATTTAATATCCAGGTTTAAGGTTACCTTTTTAAAGGTTTATTTTTTTAAAGGTTTATTGTACCAGAAGGAGTAAAGGTATAACACTTGCCAAACATACCAGTAACATTCTGAAAAACCCTATCATATAATCCAAAAAACAGGGAGATTCCCCATGAAGATGAACCCACGCTGTACCTACTGCCTGCTTTCGAGAGTGCATTTTCAATCAAAGCTTTCAACGGATGATGAAGATCTGATCTGCAAGACGATTCATGAATGCCTTGACGTCATGAATAAACATTATGACCCCGAGGCGGTATCAGCATCCGTAGCAACTAAAATTCACCGAAAGTGCTATGAAATCCTCGAAGACAATGATCCATATGAAGTCACAAAAAAGCTCATCAACCAGGCTGCATTAAAAGTCCTGCCCGCAGCAAAAGAAAAAATTTACGAAAACTCTCCTGACGACGGGGAACTCTTCAGGCGGGCAGTGCTTGCGTCGGTTGTCGCTAATTATTTTGATTTCGGGATTATGGGCTTTGATGCCAGCGAAGATAAATTTGAAGCTGCTTTTCTAAAACTTTTCGAGCACGGGCTTGACGTTGATGATACCCCAAAGATGATGGGGCTCCTTAAGGATGTTGTCTACATTGCCGACAACTGCGGAGAGATCCTTTTTGATCTTATTGTTTTCGACGTGATTAAAAAACTCGGCGGAAATATCACACTCGTGGTCCGTGGAGGTCCTATTCTCACAGATGTTACATTAGAAGAGGTAAAAGAGTTTGAAATCGATAAAAAGGTTGATAGGATAATGACCACAGGTTCAAACGCTGTAGGTATCCTGATCGAAGAAGCCCCGGCCGAACTTCTCGATGCAATGAAAGACGCAACCCTTATCATCAGCAAGGGCATGGCAAACTACGAGACCCTCTCCGAACATAATTTCGGGCCGATTGCCTATATGCTCCTTACAAAATGCGAGTGTGTGGCTGAAGACCTCGGGCTTGAACAGGGCCTGTCGGTTGCAAAACTGATGAACTTCCCCTGAAGTTCGCGCCTGCCGGATCTTTTGTCCGGATATTTCGTGGCATATTTGGCATGAAAGTACTGTGATTTGAAAAGTACTTTCATTTCTTTGTGTGTTATTTGAAGAATTTCATGTTTTTTTCAGATTTTCCGGCTGCCGGATTTTTTCGGCAACTTTTTATCGAGCAGAGCTACACATTAAATATAGTTAATGAAAAATACTTTAAGGTCAATGCGGAATTTTATCAGATTTGGCAGTTTCAAAATACAGGCAAGCCAGATATTTATTGATATATAATTATCTATTATCTAAACCGTATAAGAAGAACAGTATAAGGAGAGATCTAAGATGTGTGAACTTAATGTAATTATGCTTCGTGGAGAAAACCGAGAGAAGGTCATGGAGTCTGTAGCAAAGATTCTGGTTGAAGGAAACTCAATTCAGCTTACCGGAATCCTCGGAGATAAAATGACGGTTGAAGGCTCAATAAAGGAAATCAATTTCTCACGCGGGGAAGCCCTTATTCTGTCAAATTGATTTTTTTTACTTTTTTACTTTACTTCTTCCTGAGTTTTACCTGCTTATTGACCTTTTTTCTTTAGCAGGAATAAGATCATCTGTTTTAGTGGGAAGACAGGTCTGATAAAGAGTCTTGCTAATTTACTGAAGAACCGGTGAATTTCTAACCTTTCGGAAAACCATCTGGAAGCTCCGGAAGCACTGAATCTCTCCTCCAGTTTCTTTAATTTGCAATAACTACCCGGGAAAAGCATTTATCTATTCTTCTCTATAACCTCAATGTTACCTGAGATATAACAATCAACAATCAGGCGTAAATTTAAAGCACTCAAAATATTTATCACTTAAATCAGTATCTTAGTTCGAAGATCGGGCAGTTTTTAGCATCTCTTAATTTCATACGTGCATTATAAATCCATGAAACACTTTAAATTTATGCATATATGTAGATTAGTTTAATTCACTACCCGGAAATCGCAAACTTATAAAAAACAATTTTCAGTTGTTCAGGCTATTAGACTGTAATTCACTCTAATTTAGTCTAATTTACTACAAATTAGACTAATTTATTTAGACTAATTTACTATAATTTAGACTAATCCTGAATTGGATAGTTCAGGATAAACAGGACAGGATAATAAATGGCTAAAGCAAAGATTGCAGTAAACGGTTACGGAACTATAGGGAAAAGAGTTGCAGACGCCGTACAGGCTCAGGACGATATGGAAATCATAGGCGTTTCCAAGACAAAGCCAAACTATGAGGCTGCAGTAGCCCACCAGCTAGGGTATGACATCTATGCCCCTGCCGCCAATCTGGGAGCTTTTGAAAAGGCAGGAATACCTGCCGCCGGGAGCATTGAGGAAATGGTGGAAAAAGCCGACCTGGTTGTGGACTGCACTCCTGGAGGAGTGGGGGAAGCTAATAAAGCCCTGTACGAAAAAGCCGGGGTAAAGGCCATCTGGCAGGGTGGTGAGGAGCACGAACTTACGGGTTTTTCCTTTAACGCCGTCTCAAACTACGAAGGGGCTCTGGGCCTTGACTTCTTGAGGGTGGTTTCCTGCAACACCACAGGGCTTTGCAGAGTCATCTATCCCATAGACAAAGCATTTGGGGTAAAGAAGGTCAGGGTAACTCTTACCCGAAGGTCAGCCGATCCCAATGATATAAAGAAGGGACCGATCAATGCAATCGTACCGGACCCGATCCAGCTGCCTTCCCACCACGGTCCCGATGTGAAGACTGTTATTCCCCAGATCAATATCTGTCTCTTATACACATCTGACGCTGCCGACGAATAGAGAGGTGTAGATCTCGGTG
>NZ_JJQY01000132.1:0-5621 GCF_000979295.1 Methanosarcina sp. 1.H.T.1A.1
ACCGAGATCTACACCTCTCTATTCGTCGGCAGCGTCAGATGTGTATAAGAGACAGGTACAGGGATAGTCATACATTGGGGAAATAAGGAAAGAACCGATACTCTTCTGGAACTGTGACGCAAAATTATTCGTGAACTCCGGGATGTAAAGAAGAAAGTACAGGTAAGGCGGTTTGCAAGGAGAATCAGTTAAAATGGCAATTATAGAGGCAGTAAAAAATTTTTTTATTAAAGGTAGGGGCGTTTTACTGGGGTTTCCCCTGATCTTCCTGGGAGCTGTTTTGTTTACGGTTCACAAAATTCTGGGCCTGGTTACAGTGACTATCGGGATCGTTTTTCTCACGATGAGTGATTATGTTATTGAAAACGAAGAGGAAAGTGAAGATGAAGTAATCGGGAGAGAACTGCCCGGGGCAAAGATCGATGAAAATGAGATTGGTGGAGATAATCGACAGGAGTGAGATACACAAAAGTGAATAAAAGATGAAAATACGGTAATTGTCCCGGCTGGAAAAACTCAGATATTCAATTTTTTAAAACAGGTAAAGTAGCTTCCCCAAAAGAATACAGCCTATCAAAACAATCCCCAGTATAAGTATATCCGACTGAAGTACAGTGTATAATATAAAAAAACAAATTATTGAAGTGACCGCACAGGCCAGAATATCCACTGGATTGCTCATGCCTGCCTCCATATCAAGCTTATAAATTCACATCATGATAAGCATTTCTACTTTGAATAAAAATTTAATAATATTCTAAAGTATAATATTTCGGAAATAACCCTTTTACCAAAAATAGTTGAAATGCTTAATCGTGACCTGAATTACTTAAAAGGTCACCTGAGTTTTGAAAAGTAGCCTGAAGACCTTAAGAAGTAACCTGAATCTCTAAAGCGGTAAGCAAAACGAAAAATGTAACTCCCCTCCCTGCTGCTTTCATTAAGGAAGGGGATTTCTTGCTTTAGTGCAGAGTCAGAGTATGTTTTTATTTTCCTGAGCGGATCGGACTAAGTTTTCCCTATCGGACTAAGTTTTTCTCTGTATTTTTCATTTCGCAGCTTTAGAATTTTCCACGACCGAGCTGGGCATGTGCGCGGGCGAGGTGTCCGGCAGCCTGTGCTCCTATAAGGGAAATTTCTCCTGCAAGTACGGCAGAGGCTACAATCTCTGCAAACTTTCTGGAATTTATCCCGGGGACATCTCCTGCTCCCGCCACACCAAGTATGTTCAGGCAATCTCTCTGGGTTCCAAGGCCAGTGCCTCCTCCGACTGTACCTACAGGAAGGGCTGGCAGGGTGACAGAACAGTGAATCTCCCCATATTTTGTAAGTTCCATACTCGTAATTGCGGTGCTGCCTTCGACAACATGGGCCGCATCCTGCCCGCAGGCCAGGTAAACGGCAGCGATAATGTTTGCAGCATGGGCATTAAATCCCATGGCTCCTGCTCTTGCCGAACCAAGCAGGTTTTTACTGTAATTTACTTCAAACATTGATTCTGGAGTACACTTGAGGGTTTTTTCGACTACCTCTTCAGGAATGGTTACTTCGGCAACTACAGTCTTTCCTCTCCCAAGAATGGTACTTATGGATGCAGGTTTTTTGTCAGTGCACATATTTCCCGAAAGGGTAACAGGATGTGCGCCAAACTCGTCTTCTATGAGGTGCATCACTGCATCGGTGGCTATGGTTGCCATATTCATGCCCATTGCATCTTTTGTGTCATAGGAAAACCTGAGATAAACATACGTTCCGGTCACGAAGGGCTTTACAGAGAGCAGTTTTCCAAATCTGGTCGTCTTTTCAGCAACTTCTTTCATCTGCTCAAAAATTTCAGGACGCTTCACCCAATCATAAAATTTTTTGGTTCTGTCGAGGCTCTCAAGCTTAAAGACTGGTGCCCTGGTCATTTCATCTTCAAAAACTCTGACATTTGCCCCACCTGACTTTGTGATGGCTGAACAGCCGCGGTTTACACTGGCAACAAGGGCACCTTCCGTTGTAGCCAGAGGTATATAGTATTCAGCGTCCGCATATTCTCCGTTTACCTTCAGAAGTCCGGCAACCCCAAGAGGAATTTGAACTGCCCCTATCATGTTTTCAATATTCTTCTTTGTTACAGTTTCCACGTCTAAAGAGAAGTTCTGGATGTGTTCAAATTCGAGTTTTGCGTACTCCTGAATGGCAAGTCTCCGGATTTTTACGGCTGTTAAAGGGTCTGCAAACTCTTCAATCTTACGAAAGGCTATATCTCCGTCGAGAACCTTCTGTAAAAGAAGCTTTTCTTCCTCACTAAGTTCATAATCTTTTAAAAACATGAAACCACCAGTTGATATTTTTATTTTCTTACTTAATATTAATATTTTATAGTGTTACAGTAAGATACGCTAATTCGAATGTTTTGCTCGTTTGAATATGGCCTTTGTATTAAGGTCCATTTTTACCTTAAATATCTGCATATTAGCATATAATTCATTCCTCAAAAGTAGTTTTCAGACTACCTCACAAAATCAATCAAGATATATTGGAAAGCATAAAAATTCTTGTCTGTTTTGTAGCAGCCGTTTACAAAAATAGCTTAATAATTATTTTTTCCTGTCAGTTATTATTTGTAGAATCTGTACCTGACATGGTAGTTCACTCGGTAATCTCAAGCATAAAATCTTCGGAATATTGCAGGTTAATATAAAGCATCTATAAAGCATCTATAAAGCATCTATAAAGCATCTATAAAACATCTATAAAGCATCCTATAAAGTATCCCGGTACGAACTGAAGATAAAATTCCTTAAAATTAATGAAAAAATAGCCAATATAGTATAAATAATATTGAATGAGAGGTCCGAGATAAAGTGCTAAATTGTTCAACGGTGGATCACTCAAAGATCAGGACATTCGAGAATTAGATCGTTGAGAGAAATCTCATTACAATGGAACAATAGTTTTTAATCAAATTTTAAAATATTTCTAAAAAGGTGATCTAAAAAGGTGATCTAAAAAGGTGATCTAAAAAGGTGATCTAAAAAGACAGTTATCAAAATACAACTTTAGATAATTATTTTAAAATATATTTTAAAGGAATTTTAACCATTCTTTAAAGTTGATTTTCGACTAAACTGCCAGATTCAGAAGTTTATAATCAGCTGGTTTTCCTCGCTGTACGTCAGAAAAAGTTCAGCCACGTCTTTTGAGCAAATAAACTCAATTCCCGGGATCAATTCTTCCTTCTTAAGGCCGATCATATCTGAGGCAAGCTGACAGCATCGGAATTCTACTCCCATCTCGATGCATTCCTGAACAGAGGCATCGTACTTGGGTGACCCTCTTGTTTTATCTTTCTTTGCAAGCAATACTCCCATAGGTCCCCACAGAATTACCAGAACGTCGAGCCCTTTACTTCTATAATACTTCGCGAACTTGAGAGTTTCCTGCGGGCTGGTGCTTTCGTACACCATATTTTTGAGTAGCAGTAATACCTTTTCGACTTTTGTCATAAGAACCCCAGGTCTGAACAATACTTTTCTGAAACAGATTACCTGGATGTATATAAAGTTTCACATTGAAAACAAGGGTATACACATTTTTTTACTTTATTTAAATAATTTTGTTCATCCCTTCGGAAAATGACAGGATCTTTAGACCTGTAAATTATTTAGATAATTCTATCGCAGCTTGGAAGCATGCAGTTACTTTTTAACTATAATAAGATCTGAATACGATCTCCTCAAAAAATTTATAATGTAAAAGGCCGATTATAGAGCCCGAGTTTTTTGAAATTCCATTTGGCTGAAGTTATCAAGTCTTAATACAAGCTGGTTATCTACCTTACATGGTTGATGCTTTTATGGCAGGAAATCAATTCCTGGCTCGAAAAGTAAAAACAACAGAAAGAATCTTAAGTATGTATAAAACCGAATTAAGGCTAACTGAAATTCACTCTTTTTTTCTTTTTGGAAGGTGCCTTCAGGCAAGATTGAGGGACACTTCATGATGTTAGTATTTAAAGACGGTCCATGGGGTCAAGGTGAGCATCTCTCAGTCCGGTGGAGTATTTTTTCCATAGAATTCGGCTTCTTTTAATTGTACGGCTCTTTGCTGTTTCAAGTTTTTACCTTACATTCATTCCCTAAATATTAAAGTAGTATATATAAGATTTAAAAACATTTGTTGTTGAAAATCGCATTCAATCTCGATTGTTCTCTTTTTGGCATGGTTACTTCATAACTATACAATTATTTTTGATCTTTCCTACTTGAGCGAAGAGTCAATTGTAATATAGTACCAGTCCGGATTTTATTTGTTAAAATCAATGCCCATAGACTTGTTTTTGTAGTTGTGTAGTTATGAACTGCCATAACTTGTAAGGGCTTTACTTCCACCTATACACTTATATACTTATTATAAATATATATGCAGTTTGTATATAAATATTATGGAGATTTTTCAAATATGATTTCAAATGTTAGTGATATTGACTCTCATATGCAAAAAGACTCATTAAAAAAATTAATAAATGATGCGGATTTAAAATCAAAAGAAATAAGCTGGCTAATAGATAACCTTCCAATAACTGTTTTCAGAGTCTCGAGTGAGTCTTCCTGGGCTATAAATTACATAAGTAAAAGTGTAGAGGAACTAACCGGTTATTCTAAAATGGATTTCATGTCCCAAAAATTATCGTGGTCCGATATTATTCTTCCAGAGGACCTTTCCCTTATCGATAAAATTGTACAGAAAGCGATGAAAAACAAAACTCCTTATCAGGCTGAATACAGAATCAAAAAATCCGACGGTAATATAATATTTATTCAGGAACAGGCTCATCCGATGAAAGATGAGGGCGGAAACGTCAGTTATATTGATGGGGTATTCTTAGATGTAACTCCGCAAGTAAAACGGCGAGAAGAATCTCAAAGGGTGATTGTTAATAGCATACCCAAGCCATCACTTGCATATTTTGTAGACTCATCTCGAAAGATAAAATATCTTAATGATTATTTCGCAGAAGTATGTAATCTTAAAAGTTCGGATGAGATCGTCGGGATGTCACCTTCTGAAATCGTGGAAAGGAGTACTTTAGTACATGGTACTGGGAAAACTAAAGCGCTTGCTGAACATGTGTTGGAAACTGGAGAAGGTGTCTATAACATTGAAGGGTCCGTTAAACTCAGAGGTGCAGACAAAACGCAATTTGTAATATGTTCTGCTGTCCCAATAAAAGATGAGGCTGGTGTCATTGTCGGCAGTCTCACGGTTTTTACCGATATGACAGAGATGAAGGAGAAAGAAAAGGAAATTGAGAATCTTTTAAATTATACTAACAACTGTCTGAAGGATCTTGGAGAGGGCATCAGAGGAATTAGTGAGGGGGATCTTGATGTTCATCTGGAGAAGATCAAGGACGACGACTTTGGTGACACCTTTGACGAATTCAATAAGCTTGTCATTAATCTGAAATCGGTTATTGAAACTATATTGGAAGACATGCTCACAACCCTGGAAGAAGCTCAACAGTCAGAAGAAGCTGTCGGCCAGATGAATCTGGGCATGCAGCAAATTTCAACGGCCTCCGAACAGATCGCAACCGGTTCCGAGAACCTTTCGAGGCATGCAGGCACAGC
>NZ_JJQY01000035.1:0-5473 GCF_000979295.1 Methanosarcina sp. 1.H.T.1A.1
TACGAGATAGGAGTCCGTCTCGTGGGCTCGGAGATGTGTATAAGAGACAGGTCCACATACAATCCGAAGTTATTTTTAATTATGAGAATATCCCTATCCGAATAAAGGGAATAGTTCAGGATATTACTGAACGTAAAAAAGCTGAAAAAGCTCTGGTAAACCTTGAGATTGCCCGTAAAAAGGAAATTCATCACAGGATCAAGAATAACCTGCAGGTAATTTCGTCCCTTCTTGACCTTCAGGCTGAAAAATTCAACAACAGAAAATGTGTTAAGGATTCGGAAATTATGGAAGCCTTCAGGGAAAGCCAGAATAGGGTTCTATCTATGGCTCTTATCCATGAGGAACTGCATGAAGGAAGAGAAATCGATAAACTGAAATTTTCGCCATACCTTGAGAAACTCGCGGAGAACCTTTTCAAGACATACAGCCTTGGAAATGCCGATATCAGCTTAAGCCTGGACCTTGAAGAGAATGTTTTCTTTGATATGGATATTGCAGTCCCATTGGGGATAATTATTAATGAACTTATTTCCAATTCCCTCAAACATGCATTTGTAGATAGAGACAGAGGAGAAATCCGAATCAAGCTCTATAGAGAAAAAACCAGGGAATATATAAAAAATAGAACAGGAAGCAAAAAAGAAGAATTTAAGCTCACCAGTTTCGTTTTAGCAGTTTCAGATGATGGGATAGGTGTACCTGAAAGTTTTGATATGGAAAATCCCCACCGGCTCGGCATACAGTTGGTAATCGCCCTTGTAGACCAGTTAGAGGGTGAACTTGAATTAAAAAGGAATTCTGGAACTGAATTTATCATAAGGTTCACAGTGGAAGAAAATCAGTAAAAAAGAAAAGCAGTAAAAAAGAAAAGCAGTAAAAATCCGTATTTCGAGAAATTTGTTTACCTATCATCTTATTCCATGTTATATATCTAATATTTAGACGTATAATGTCCAACAATTACTTAAGTTTCCGGGAATCTTAACCCGAAACCGATTAAATGACTGATTTATCTGATAAAATGATTGATTTGATTGATTTAATAGTGTGATTAATAAGTGATGTCAATTGATGCTTCATTTTGATGCTTCATTTTTGGAGAGGTGACTGTCGGGAAAGCGGCGAGTGATTGAAAATCGGGGCAAAAGTTCCCGTCTAACCCGAATATGTGGAGAAATAAATAGAATTTTGACTTTACTTTTAAAAAGTTAAAAATTCTCGTACATATAACTTTCCGGAAGATGCAGAAAAATTTATGAATAAATTCAATAAACATTAGAAAAATTTGATGATTTATTTAAAAAATATGGGGTAAAAAGCAAACCAAGCATAAACTATAAATAGTATAGCTATAATTAGAGGGTTGCACTGGCGTAAGAGGTGCTCCCTGATGCAGCGGGGCAATAGGGTGGCATGCTAAGAAATTAGCCTTCCGTGGTGCAAAATACAGAGGTAGAGAGATAAGCAAAGCGGGCCCGTAGCTCAGTCCGGCAGAGCGACTGGCTTTTAACCAGTCGGCCTAGGGTTCAAATCCCTACGGGCCCGCCATGTTCTTTATTATAACCGGTGGATAGGCCATCCGCAGGAAATGTCCAGTAAGTTTTTTGAGATGCTTTATTTTTGGAGGAAAGGATTTGACAAAATTCAGCCTGCTTGACCATGAGTCAGTCCCAAAACATGAGATAATTGCAGAGGGCGAATTAAAGTCTGTTTTAAGCAAATTTTTAATTGAGAAGGAACAGCTTCCGAAAATTAAAGTGCAGGATCCTGTTAGTAAGGAAATAGGAGCTGCCGTCGGAGATGTTGTGAAAATCACAAGAAAAAGTCAAACTGCAGGGGAAGCAGATTATTACAGACTTGTGATTGAGTAAGCGGGGGGGAATTAAAACCGCTTGCATGATCACATTTTTTTCACTGAACATCTTTTTGAATCCCATGCACCATCGTACGGAAAGATTCAATAACTGCATAAAGATCTTAGGATCATCGTTTATTTATTTTCATTTTAACAAAGCAAAGAGGGTGCTATCATCGCGTTAGAAAGCAGTATACTGTCGCAGGCTTATTTTACACGGGACAAGATAGTGCAGCACCATATAGACTCATTTAACAAGTTTATAGATTACGGGCTGCAAAAGATCATAGACGAACAGAGAATTATAGAGACCGACATTGAAGACACCTATCTCAAACTTGGCAAGATCCGGGTAGAGCATCCGGTGGTAAAGGAGGCAGACGGGGCAATTGAGAAACTGTACCCCAACGAAGGAAGGCTCAGGAACCTTTCGTACTCAGGCCCCCTCTACTTGGAGATGAGTGTCGTAAAAGAAGGAATAGAGTCCGAAATAATAGAAGCAAAGATCGGGCAACTTCCTATAATGGTCAAATCCAAAATCTGCAACCTTCTTGGGCTTAGTGATACCGAGAAAGTTCGCTATGGAGAAGACCCTCTGGACCCCGGGGGATATTTCATCGTCGGAGGTACGGAAAGGGTAGTCATGACCCTTGAAGACCTTGCCCCCAACAAGATCCTTGTTGAGTACGGAGAACGTTACGGTGACTCTATAGAAGTTGCAAAGGTATTCTCCCAGAAAAGAGGATACAGGGCACTCGTAATAGTGGAAAGAGGGAGAAAGTCCCTGCTTGAAGTGTCTTTCCCTTCAATATCCGGCAGAGTGTACTTTATTACACTTATGAGGGCTCTCGGGATAGTAACTGACGAAGATATCGTAAACGCAGTTTCAAGTGATCCCGAAATTATTAAATTCATGCTGGAAAACCTTGAAGAAGCCGAAGTAGAAACCCAGGAAGAAGCAATCGAGAAGATTGGAGCAAGGGTTGCTGCAGGGCAGGCCAAGGAATACCAGATAAAAAGAGCAAACTACGTTATTGACAGGTATCTGTTTCCTCACCTCGGAAACGACATGAAAGAGAGGACTTCAAAAGCCCATTTCCTGGCAAGAATGGCTGAATCCTGTTTTGAGCTTGCACTTGGCAAGCGTACTGAAGATGACAAGGACCACTATGCAAACAAGAGGCTGAAACTTGCAGGTGACCTGATGGAAGACCTCTTCAGAGTATCCTTCAACAGGCTGGCAAGAGACATAAAGTATCAGCTCGAACGTGCAAACATGAGGAACAGGGAACTTAATGTTGCCACAATTGTAAGGGCAGACGTCCTGACTGACCGCCTGCAGCACCCCCTGGCAACAGGAAACTGGGTTGGAGGAAGGACCGGTGTTTCCCAGCTTCTTGACCGGAACGATTACATCTCTACCCTTTCCCACCTGCGCCGCGTAATTTCGCCGCTTTCCCGTGCCCAGCCTCACTTCGAGGCTCGTGACCTGCACGCAACTCAGTGGGGACGTCTCTGTCCTTCCGAGACCCCTGAAGGTCCAAATTGTGGTCTCGTGAAAAACTTTGCCCAGATGGTCGAACTCTCTACAGGAACAGAAGAGATAGAGAGCATAAAGAAAATGCTCTACGACCTTAATGTCGAAAAAATAGTTGTAAAGGTGCCCGAAATCCCGGCAAGAATAAAAGAAATATTACTTGATGAATTCGGGGAAGAGATTGTTGAAGAGTTTGAAGAACCTCCAGAACCCGAAAGCAAATACAAAGATGAGGACTTCTACGATTATTCAGATATGGATGACTCCGGATCAATGTTCGGTGACTGAGGGGTTGATGTCAGATGACTAAAGCAAAAGTATTCATAAACGGAGAGCTCGTCGGGACTCATGACAACCCTGCAGAACTCGCAGAAGAGCTCAGAAAGATGAGGCGGCAGGGGCTCATATCCAGGCAGGTCAACATAGCTCTTAATGATAACACCAGGGAAGTAATTATAAACTCCGATATGGGCAGGGCAAGAAGACCTCTCGTGGTTGTAGAAAAGGGAGTCCTGAAGGTAAATGATGAGCACATACAGAAACTGAAGAACAAAGAAATCAACTTTGATGACCTCGTAAAAGAAGGTTGTGTGGAGTATCTGGACGCAGAAGAGGAAGAAAATGCTTACATTGCACTCTATGAGTCTGACATTACCTCCAAGCACACCCATATGGAAATAGACCCTGAACTTATACTGGGCATCTGTACCGGAATGGTTCCCTATCCGGAACACAACGCTTCCCCACGTAACACCATGGGTGCAGCCATGATCAAGCAGTGCATCGGAGTATCCACAGCAAACCAGAAGCTCAGACCGGATACCCGTGCCCACGTCCTGCACTACCCGCAGAGGGCGATGACAAGGACAAGGACTTCCCTGTCAATCGGTTTTGATGACAGGCCTGCAGGCCAGAACTTCGTGGTTGCAATCCTGTCATACGAAGGGTATAACATTGAAGACGCTCTGATTTTCAACAAGGGTTCAATCGAGAGAGGACTTGGTAGAAGCCATTTCCTCAGGACCTTTGAAGGGGAAGAAAGGAGATATCCTGGTGGGCAGGAAGACAAGTTCGAGATCCCTGACTCCGAATACCGTGGAGCACGCAGCGCTGATGCGTATGCAAATCTTGACATCGACGGGCTTGTAAACCCTGAGACCCCCGTAGGTCCCAACGATGTGCTTATAGGAAAGACCAGCCCTCCGAGATTCCTGGAAGAGCCTTCCGACTTCGGGATTGCAGTTGAGCAGAGGAGAGAAAGCTCTGTTACCATGCGGTCCAACGAAACAGGGATTGCAGACACGGTAATTCTTACAGAATCCATTAACGGAACCCGCCTTGCAAAGGTAAAGGTAAGGGACGAGAGGATTCCGGATATCGGAGACAAGTTCGCTTCCAGGCACGGGCAAAAAGGCGTTATTGGCTTAAAAGTCCCGATTGCTGACATGCCGTTTACGGAATCAGGCCTGACTCCGGACCTGATGATTAACCCGCACGCAATTCCTTCACGTATGACTGTAGGGCACGTTCTGGAAATGATTGGTGGAAAAGTAGGTTCCATGGAAGGCAGAAGAGTAAATGCAACAGCCTTCTCAGGAGAAAAGGAAGACGACCTTAGAGAAGCCCTGAAAAAGCACGGCTTTGCTCACACCGGAAAAGAGATCTTCTACGATGGAGCAACCGGCAGGATGGTCCCTGCAGATGTCTTCGTTGGCGTGATCCTTTACCAGAAACTGCACCACATGGTCACATCCAAAATGCATGCAAGGTCCCGCGGACCTGTACAGGTGCTCACCCGCCAGCCGACCGAAGGCCGAGCAAGAGAAGGTGGTCTAAGGTTCGGTGAAATGGAGCGTGACGTACTGGTAGGGCACGGCGCGGCCATGTCCTTAAAAGAAAGATTGCTGGACGAGTCTGACAAAGTGGTGGAACTTGTCTGCTCGCACTGTGGAATGATTGCAACGTTCGACAAGCAGCGGAAAGTCTCTTTCTGTTCAGCCTGCGGTGCTGACACGGATATATACCTGTCTCTTATACACATCTCCGAGCCCACGAGACGGACTCCTATCTCGTATGCC
>NZ_JJQY01000100.1:0-5435 GCF_000979295.1 Methanosarcina sp. 1.H.T.1A.1
GTTCTCACTGAACTGGATACAAAAGGACCCAAAAAGGACACAACTATATCCTAAAAAATTTAATCCAGGATACATGCCTGAAGAGAAGAGGTAAATAAACTGCTGGATACCTGTAAGCCTCTATGAGATGATTTAGAGCCTGGTCTTGTAGGAGTTCGTGCGTTCGAATCGCACCTCTTACATCATTTTTTTTAATTTTCTTGTGGTTTACAGGTCATGCCTGAGCCAAAATCTTTTCCGGGTTGTTTCTCCGAATCTACCTGCATATCTACATCCACATGTGCCCCTGATTTGTTCCCTATTTTAGAAGCTATCAAAATTTAATTGTTCTTTTTCCGAAAAAGTAATTTCAAGCAAGGGAAAGAGATAAAAAAGATATTTTGTTGGGGTTTTCCCGCCTGATTGCACATTTCAAGCGGGAGGTCTGTTCACACAATTTAAGTAATGATAATAACATCTCTCTAAATATATAAATATTTGTATGCAGTTGGACTTAAGATCTAGAATCGAAGGATTTTGTGGATTCGAATCACAACTCTCTGACCCCCCCCAAATTCAGGGCTAAAAAGATCCCGTTCGTTGTTTTTCCCTATCAAGTAATGAACAAATTCCCTAAACTTAAAAGATCAACATGTTTGTGCTCTACATGACCCTGAAACACAGGAGTGGCTTGTCAGAAAAGCAACTTTCTTCAGGAAAATGGGTTCTCAATTGGTGTTCAATAGACTGCTCAGCTGAAGAGCCATTTTTTCAATCCGTCCCTGAGCTGGAAGAAGGTGCCGATTTCAGGTAATGAAGGCAAAATCTGCAGACGATTCCTGATGATTTCTGATATCTGATCGACACCCTTCAAGCATGAATATTTTTTACCCGAGAATCAATGAATGAAGCTTTGTATCATATTTCCGGAGCTTCGCTATCGGGTATCGGTTCAAGCCCGGGTCCATTAGATTTCCAATAGTATTTGATGTTATATTCATAACCGGATTTCAAAGTATCCTGTTGAACATAATACCATGAACCTGCTCGGAGGTATTCATCAAAAATACCTGAAGGACTTGTAACCGAGCGGGTTTGTCCTGTGGGAACGTTCACGACGAAAACGGGTTTTTTGGAATCTACCTTTGTCCAGACT
The DNA here is from genome assembly GCF_000979295.1 of Methanosarcina sp. 1.H.T.1A.1. Classification (NCBI taxonomy): domain Archaea; kingdom Methanobacteriati; phylum Methanobacteriota; class Methanomicrobia; order Methanosarcinales; family Methanosarcinaceae; genus Methanosarcina; species Methanosarcina sp. 1.H.T.1A.1. The sequence goes on from NZ_JJQY01000100.1 coordinate 1,136, forward strand.
ACGACGATATCCATTCCAACTTCATTTTCTATATTAAGGACAGAGCCACCGGTATAGTCTGGGAGATAATCTTCAATTCCTACATTTACTGGTTCCCCTATAACATCTACTGGCTCCCCTATAACATCTACTGGCTCCCCTATAACATCTACTGGTCCCCCTATAACATCTACTGGCCCCCCTATAAACTGTTCCAGGGAAAGAGGCAGTTTTCCTACAGGCACCGTGGCTGTAACAGTGTTGTTTATCGTGTTAATTACAGAGACAGTATTGCTGTTAGAGTTCGTCACATATACCTTTGTCCCATCCGGGGTGACCGCAACTCCAAAAGGACCATTTCCTACACTTATCGTGGCATTAACAGTGTTTGTGGCTGTGTCAATTATGGAGACAGTACCGCTTAATTCGTTCGCCACGTAAACCTTTGTACCATCCGGAGTGACTGCAACTCCACAAGGATTGATTCCTACATCCACCGTGGCATTAACAGTGTTTGTGGCTGTGTCAATTACAGAAGTAGTGTTGCTGTAGAAGTTCGCTACATATACTTTCATTCCATCCGGACTGACTGCAATTCCCATAGAACCGGATCCTACAGGCACCGTGGCTGTGACAGTGTTTGTCGCAGTATCAATTATAGAGACAGTACTATTGTAAACTGAGTTCTCTATATAAGCTGAACTGGCGACATATACCTTTGTTCCATCCGGAGTGACTGCAACTCCACAAGGATAGACTCCTACAGGCACTATGACTGTAACATTGTTGGTTGTTGTATTAATCACAGAAGTAGTATTGCTGTCAGAGTTCGCTACATATACCTTTGTTCCATCCGGAGTGACTGCAACTCCACAAGGATATTCGCCTACAGGCACCGTGGATGTAACATTGTTGGTTGTTGTGTTAATCACAGAAACATTGTTGCTGTCAGCGTTTGCCACATATACCTTTGTTCCATCCGGTGTGATTGCAACTCCATAAGGACCCGCACCTACAGGCACCGTGGCGGTAACATTGTTTGTTGCGATATCAATTACAGAGGTAGTATTGTCGCCGTAGTTCGAAATATATGCAAATGGCGCTGCGCCTGCGATACTTACCAGCATTAAAAGCACCAGCGTCGTTCGTCCTAAAAATGTTATGAGGGCATGCCCTCTGTGTGTTTTATCACATGTCATTTCTTTCATCTTAACTCCCCACTTTACGGATTTGGATATTTTCAAAAAAAAGAGATATAAATCAACAAATATACTACATGGTATTATATAAAGAATCTTTTTCCAATACAAGGGGATGTTTTTCCATATATCACTTCAATTTTATATTACGCCTAGTTCTCAAATTTATTAAAACTTTCAAGATCCAATCAGGATAACAATATTTTAACCAGAAACGTTGTTATCCAAAAAGTCCAAACAATTGTAAAAAATTAAAAATTAGAAGCGGTGTCAAAGAGGGCAGTTTAGAATTTTTGATAATGAGCTCTAATTAGAAATTGTTTTGCCCTGTTATGTTGCTTTCTGGTTCTATCCTGAAAAGAAAGACCTCATCAGTATAATTAGAGATATATTACGCAGTTAGGATAAATTATTGATCAAATCTGAAAAAGACGGCGCATTCTTTGTGATTGGGAAAATTATTGAGACTTTTGTGTTTAATCTTGTAAGTAGCTCACCCCATAAATCAATAGAACAATGTAAAATTGAACAATGCAAACATTTTTTTCAATATGCCAAATAATTTCAGGATACAAAACAAAATGAATGCTGGGAGATTTCTTGGCATCCTTTGAATACGTCAGGACCGTAAAGCCCGGCCATGTTTTCAGGGACTGGCTTATCGAGGTGCTCGGGGATAGAATACGGAATAAAAACTGTAAAGTCCGTATCTTTAAACTCAGTCATGCATCGCACAGGGTCTGCAGATATGAGTTTAAAGGGGAAGGATTCAGTGTTGTAGCTAAATTTTTTGCAATACCCACGGGAATGATCAAAAAATACGATAGTTACGTTTTTATGAAAAAGGAATATGAATACCTTAAAAAAGCCCGAAAAATAATTGACGTCCCGGAACCGATCGCAATACATAACGATTTTTGTTGCGTCCTGGTCAGCAAATACGTGCCTGGAAGGTCTTTATTCTGGTATTTTGAGCACGGAAAAGAGCCTAAGGAAAAGTTAGAACTTGTGGCAGGTATGCTAAGAAAGCTTCATGAAAATACGCAGACATATTATGATAAAGAGAATGAATTTTCAAAATTTATTTATGTTTTGAAGCATCTCAAAATAGACCGGCATGAAAAAGAAAAGTATAAACATCTGCTTGAAAAATGGCGGCAGAGTCCCCTGCTGGACAGAGAAAGCGGCTGTATGACCCATAATGATTCCACCCCTGTAAACTATATCTTCCATAGGGGAAGACCATTTCTTCTTGATTTTGAACTGGCATCCCGGCATGGGCATTTAGCATGTGACCTCGGGATACTTTGCGCCGAGCTAAAGCACTATTTTGCGCGGAAAGGATCGAGCCAGAGGGCAGAGCCATATATTCGTCATTTCCTGAAGCATTACAGCAGAGATGAAGACGAATTTCATAAAATAACCAGGGTTATCCCATTTTACATGGCTTATGGCCTGCTGAGAATTGCCATCTTAAAATGGAATGCACGTTACAGAAAGTATCTCCTGAGAGAAGCAAAGAACTGTCTGAAAGCAATAGAGAAAATGTAACACGCTCCCCCGCTAAACTTGTGGTCCGCCGACTTCATTTTCCAAACCTTCCCCCCAGATTTGATAGGGAAGTATTATCCTTGAAAGTATTATCCTGGAATGTATTATCCTGGAATGTATTATCCTGGAATGTATTCTCCTTGAAAGTATTATCTCGGGAAGTATTATCTCGGGAGGTACCATTAAGCATATTATCCTCTGGAAAAAACGTGATCATTATATGCAATACTACGTAAAAGACAGCACTCTTGTAATCGAAGGCGATTTCGAAGCCGTGAGCACAGGCTTAAATGGTGGCCGCGCACGGGTAAACTATCTTTTCAACAAACAGGTGCCAAGGACCTTCAACCCTCCTGATCCTCGGGAATTCGTAAAAGAAGAAGCCCTGAAACTGGGACTTGAAACAGCCAATTTCGGTCTCCTTACAGCTGTCAAAATGGAATACCTCCAGGTCGTTGAAGACGACTATCTAACAGCCTTTATAACCGCTGGCGTAAGCAACGGCTCGGAATTCAGAGCAAAGGTAGGAACCATAAACATAATTCTAATCTCAAAAGCAAGACTATCTGAAACAGCTCTCTTCGGCGCGATCATCACAGCCACCGAAGCTAAAGGGCTTGCGCTTCTTGAAAAAGGATACACTTTCCTGGGCACGAATACGGATGCCGTAATCGTTGCCTATGAAACGGGTTCCTCAGGGTCTGATCCTGGAAATCAGGAAAATAAGGAAATACCTTATGCAGGCTCAAGTACGGAGTTTGGAAAACAGATTACTGAAGCGGTTATGAGGGGAGTTAAAGTAGGGCTTGAGCTGAGAGGAGAATAATTAGCTGCTGTACATGAAAACTACCTTTTGTTGAAATAAAAATGGAAAAAAAGAAATGTCAGATAGACAGGCTATCTTACATTATCTACCTAAATTTGAAAAATGTTTAAAAGGTACGATCAAAAACAGCAATTTTTACTTCCATTAAACTTAGAAGAGTTTGTTCCTGAAAACCATGTTGTGGGAATGGATGTAATTATCATGATTCCTCACTTAGCCGAAGATGCATGAAATGGATACGGGTTTTCAGAATTCGGGTCTAGGTTTATATAAGGGTGCATTTAATATTGGGCTTTACCTCTTTATTTTACAGGAGAATTATCTACCCATATCTGCTATTTTCGGCTTTTTCGGAATTGCCGGGAAGGTTTCTTCTCGTTTCCGGATCTATATCGAATATCCTCCGCTTGAAATGGATTTACAGGAATAGGTTAGCAGGAATAGGTTAACAGGATCAGTTTGAAATACGAGAACGGAGTTTGAAATTAGATTTCTCGGAGAATTTGCCGCCCATCAGGGGAGGTTGGGTGTGTACCGAATTCTCATTGCAAAAAAGAGTTACTCTAAACCTAATTACACGGGACCGATACTATGGCAAATGATTTTAACAAAAATAAAGGCAGTACAGGCAAGACAGGTAGGCCAAGCAGTACAGGCAAGACAGGTAGACCAGGCAGTACAGGCAAGACAGGTAGACCAGGCAGTACAGGCACTGTCTCTTATACACATCTGACGCTGCCGACGA
>NZ_JJQY01000004.1:0-5378 GCF_000979295.1 Methanosarcina sp. 1.H.T.1A.1
GAGTCCGTCTCGTGGGCTCGGAGATGTGTATAAGAGACAGGTATTATCCCATGCGCTTCCCTGTTTAATTAGTTTTTATTATTCCTGAATGACCGTTAATTGCATCTCACGTTTTTTTCTTTCCACCCGCCACGCCCCGCTTGAACCCGCCCGCGTACAGTAGATAAAAATGAAATCATTAGCCGCGCCGGGAAGTCTGATCCCGGAATATCAACCATGTAGCCAGGGACGACCAGAATTTTGGCTTCAGAAAAATTCATGCAGGTCAGCAGGAAAGTGAAAGTATTCGGTTGAGCTGTTTAAAAGGCAAAAATAAAAAAATCGATTAATTCATTATGGGGCGTTTCATCTTCTCAGGAAGGAATTGAAAAAATGATTGATTAATACTTTCAGTCCGCTATATGACTTTATTAATAAAAAATCGACGTTTTGCTATATGTGTTGAAAAAATCGGGACACGTCCCGCAGGGAAGAATTCCGGACAACTGGCACGGGTCATTTATAACTACTTATTTATAATAATACGTAGAATTATCTGCCTGAACACATTATCCGAACATTGAAGAGAAAATGTAAAGAGAAAATGTGAAGAGAAGTTCTTCAAAAATGATTTTGCTTCTTGCTTCAGATTATTTTTATCTTAACCTCAAAATCTTAACTCAAAGTTTTTAAGTCCTTACTTTATCCATCCAATTAATGAGAAAAACCCGAGAGAAGAAATATGAAAAATATCATCGTTAAAGGGGCACGGGAACACAACCTGAAAGACATTACCGTGGAGCTCCCGCGGGACAAATTCATCGTTATCACCGGCGTCTCAGGCTCGGGGAAATCCACCCTGGCCTTTGACACTATCTATGCCGAGGGGCAACGGCGCTACGTGGAGTCCCTCTCTGCTTATGCGCGGCAGTTCCTCGGGCTTATGAACAAGCCGGATGTGGACAGCATCGAAGGGCTGTCTCCGGCAATCTCTATAGAGCAGAAAACTACCTCTAAAAACCCCCGGAGTACGGTGGGGACCGTCACTGAAATCTATGACTACCTCAGGCTGCTTTTTGCAAGGGTTGGGACCCCTTACTGTCCCATTCATGATATCAAAATAGAGTCCCAGTCTCCAGAAAGGATCGCGGACAGCCTCAGCAGGGAATGTGAGGGAATGGTTACAATCCTCGCTCCCATCGTCCGCCAGAAAAAAGGGACTTATCAGCAGCTTTTCAGGGACCTGAACAGCGAAGGCTTTACCCGGGTCAGGGTAAACGGGAAAATCTACAGGACCGACGACGAAATTTCCCTTGACCGCTACAAAAAGCATGATATTGAAGTGGTAATTGACCGCCAGGACCCTGCCGAAGACCGGTCAAGGCTTGTCGAAGCCTGTGAAAATGCCCTCCGAAAAGCTGAAGGGCTCTTAATTGCCGTCGATTCCGAAGGGAAAGACCACCTTTATTCTTCAAACATGGCCTGTCCTGTCTGCGGGATGGCTTTTGAGGAACTTCAGCCCAGGATGTTTTCCTTCAACAGTCCCTTCGGGGCATGTGAAGCCTGTAACGGGCTCGGGATTAAGATGGAGTTCGACCCAGACCTCATAATTCCTGATAAAAGCCTGTGCATTGCCGACGGAGCCGTTGCTCTTTACAGGAACTTCCTTGACGGCTACCGGAGCCAGCACCTGACAGCTGTTGCAAAGCATTTCGGTTTTGACATCTTTACCCCTCTTGAAGCCCTCTCAGCGGAGCAGTACAACGCCCTCATGCACGGCTCAGATGATCGAATCCAGTTCAGCATGAGCATGAAGAACGGGGACGCCCAGTGGTCCCACAAGGGCACATGGGAAGGGCTTCTTCCGCAGTCTGAGAGGCTTTATAACCAGACGAAGTCCGAGTACCGGAGAAAAGAACTCGAAAAGTTCATGCAGGTCCGCCCCTGTCCGGATTGTGAAGGCAAGCGCCTGAAAGAAAAGGTCCTTGCAGTCAAGCTCTCCGGAAAGTCGATTGTGGATACAACAGACCTTTCCATTATCCAGTGTATCCGGTTTTTCGAAAACCTGACGCTTTCGGAAAAAGAGCAGGAAATCGCAAAACAGGTCTTGAAAGAAATTCGTTCCCGCCTGGGTTTCCTTGAGCATGTGGGGCTTGGTTACCTGACCCTTTCCCGCGGTGCAGGCACTCTTTCCGGCGGAGAAGCCCAGCGGATCAGGCTGGCAACACAGATCGGTTCAAACCTCATGGGTGTACTCTACGTGCTTGACGAGCCTTCCATAGGACTGCACCAGAGGGACAACGAGCGGCTGATCCAGACCCTGCAGACCCTCCGGGACCTCGGGAACACCCTTATCGTGGTAGAGCATGACGAAGATACTATCAGGGCTGCGGACTATGTGCTCGATATAGGTCCGGGCGCAGGGATACATGGAGGATACGTGGTAGCCGAAGGGGCGCCTGCAGAAATCGAGAGAAATCCGGAGTCTCTGACAGGCAAGTACCTCTCAGGAGAAAAGCAAATAAAACCTCCTGCTCTCCGCCGCCAGAGCGAGGCCTTCATCCGGCTGAAAGGCTGCCGGGCAAATAACCTGAAGGACATCGATGTGAATATCCCCATAGGGCTTTTCACGGTAATTACCGGGGTTTCGGGTTCCGGAAAATCTACCCTTATCTATGATACTCTTTACAAAGCCCTGATGAAAAAGATCAACAAATCAAATGTGACACCCGGGGAATATGACGAGCTGGTTTTTGACTCCGAGCTCGATAAGGTAATTGTTATCGACCAGAGCCCCATAGGCAGGACCCCCCGCTCGAACCCTGTGACCTATACCAAGGTCTTTGATGCAATCAGGCAGGCTTTTGCCGAAACAAAGGAAGCCAAAATCCGTGGGTACAAAACCGGGCGCTTTTCTTTCAACGTAAAAGGAGGGCGCTGTGAAGCCTGCCAGGGAGACGGGCTGATCAAAATTGAAATGAATTTCCTGCCTGATGTTTACATTGAATGTGAAGAATGCAAGGGCACGCGTTATAACCGGGAAACCCTTGAGGTAAAATACAGGGGCAAATCGATTTCCGAAGTCCTGGACATGACCGTGGAAGAGGCTGCCGAGCAGTTTGAGAACATCCCTGCAATCAAAGGCAAGCTCGATACCCTCACGCGAGTAGGGCTGGGATACATCAAGCTCGGGCAGAGTTCAACGACCCTCTCCGGGGGAGAAGCCCAGAGAATAAAGCTGACCCGCGAACTCTCAAAAAAGGGCACAGGAAAGACCATTTATCTTCTTGACGAGCCCACAACAGGGCTGCATTTCCATGACGTTAAAAAATTGATTTCAGTCCTGAACGGCCTTGTTGCAAAAGGAAACACTGTGGTCGTTATCGAACACAACCTGGACGTCATCAAGTCAGCGGACCATATAATCGACCTTGGCCCCGAAGGAGGGACCGCAGGCGGGGAGATTGTTGCCACAGGTACGCCTGAAGAAATTGCTCTGGTCCCGGAAAGCTATACCGGGCGCTTCCTTGCTCCCAGACTTTCGGGAAAGAGGAACTCATACCTGGAGTCGGGAGCGCAGCCTGTTGAGGCAGTTTTTGAGGACGGGGAAGATTATGAGGGCGATTTTGAAGAGTTCGAAGAGGACTCGGATGAAAGTCTTGAAGAAGAGCCTGAAGACTTCGAAGAAGGAGCAGACGAAGTATTTGAAGGCCAGGCGCTTTAAAGGATTTCTGAAAAATTAAAACCTGAAAACCGGATTTGAGTAAACCAAATTTGAACGCAATGAGGCTCAAAAATGATTGATCTGGATGCTCTTCCGCACCTGCCCGGCTGCTACCTTTACATGGACGAGGACGGGGTTGTGCTCTACGTGGGGAAGGCAAAGGACCTTAAAAAAAGGGTGAACAGCTATTTCCAGAAAAGGGACCACGACCCTAAAACAGCGAGCCTTGTGCAAGCTGCCAGGGGCCTTGACTTCATTGTCACAAATACAGAGGTGGAAGCCCTGCTCCTTGAGAATACTCTGATCAAGAAGCATTGGCCCAGGTACAATATTCTCCTCAAGGACTCAAAGCGATATGCCTGCATCCACCTTACCGGAGAAAAATTTCCCCGGATCGTGATTTCCCGGAAAAATACCGGAGAAGGAGAGTTTTTCGGGCCTTTCGTTTCTGCAAAGGAAAGGGACTACATCTTCGAGGTCGTAAGAAAAACCTTCCAGCTCAGGACCTGTAAAAAAATGCCTGTACGTGCCTGCCTCCGCTATCACATAGGAGTATGCAGCGGACCATGCATAGGCAGTATTTCCATGGAGGAGTACGGAGAAAAGGTAAAAAGGGCTACTTCTGTCCTGAAAGGCAATATCAGGGAACTTATCGAGTCCATGGGAATAGAAATGAAAGAGATGGCTTCCAGGCAGCAGTTTGAACAGGCCCTGGAACTCCGAGATGAGATTGCAGCCCTTGAAAGCCTTCAGGAAAAGCAAAATATGGAGAGGCAGAAGAAGCATGACGAGGACATTCTGAACTACATTGTCAGGGATGATACCGTCTACCTCATGCTCTTCAAGGTTTACAAAGGGACTCTGGAAGACAAGCAGGACTATGTCTTTGCCTTCGGGCAGGAGTTTCTGGAAGAATTTCTGGTGCAGTATTATTCCGAGAATGATCCGCCTGAGGAACTGATCGTTCCCGAGCCTCTTGAAGAGTCCCTTATAGAATTCCTGGCGCATGTGAAGGGAAAGAAAGTGAAGGTTACGGTTCCGAAGCAGGGAGAGAAAAAAGAACTTCTCGATCTGGTCCTGAAAAATGTTGAAATAGGATTTTTCGGGGACAGAAAAAAAATCGAAGCCCTGCAGAGTAAACTCTCTCTCCCCAAACTCCCGAACGTTATCGAGTGCTTCGATATCTCCCACCTCTCAGGCACGGCTACGGTCGGTTCGATGGTGCAGTTCAGGGGAGGCAGGCCTGATAAACATAATTACCGGCGCTTCAAAATAGAAAGTGTGGAAGGGATTGATGATTTCGCTTCTATTGCCGAAGTTGTGAGGAGGCGTTATTCCCGCCTGCTTGAAGAAAAACACGACATGCCTGATTTAATTATCATAGATGGGGGCAAAGGGCAGCTCTCTTCAGCTTTCCAGGAACTCAGGAAACTGAAGCTCAGAGTCCCGATTATTTCCATTGCCAAGCGGGAAGAGGAAATTTATGTGCCAGGGCTTAAGTCCCCTCTCCCCATAAAAAAAGATGAAAAAGCCTCTCTCTTTATCCAGGAAATCCGGGACGAGGCCCACAGGTTTGCAATCAACTACAACCGCCTGCTCAGGCAAAAGTCACTGATCCCGTAAATAAAAGTCATTGGTCTCGTATAACTATAGAGACTGTCTCTTATACACATCT
>NZ_JJQY01000119.1:0-5327 GCF_000979295.1 Methanosarcina sp. 1.H.T.1A.1
TGTATAAGAGACAGGTGCTGGGTCTGCCTTGACCAGTTCAAAAAACTGGATGGGTGGGCAGAAAAAGCTGCAAAGGCTCTCGAAGGTCTTGAGTACTCCACCTTCCTCGTGGGGACAAAGGTCAGCGGGCTTCTCAGTGAAAACGAAGAGATCCTATGGGCTGAGGCAGGGACTGCCTATGCCGAGCAGTTGAAATCCGAGCTTAACCGGGAAGTAGGCAAGCGGATTGCAGAAACGGTTGGAAAAGAAGTGGATTTTGAAAACCCGGATATTGTGATCACCCTTGACCTTGCAGCAAACAACTTCGAGCTTCAGGTCCGTTCAGCATATATCTACGGGCGCTACCTCAAAAAAGTCCGCGGAATCCCCCAGACTCGCTGGCCCTGCAGGGCATGTAAGGGCAGAGGCTGCGAAAGGTGCGGGTTTACAGGCAAACAATATCCAGAGTCCGTAGACGAACTTATCAAAGGTCCTGTTATCGAAGCATTTGAGGCTGTTGATACGGCTTTTCATGGTTCTGGCAGGGAAGATATAGATGCCCTGATGCTCGGAAGCGGTAGACCCTTTGTGGTAGAAGCAAAGTCTCCTGTAAGACGCGTGGCTGACCTTGAAGCACTTGCTGCCAGAATTAATGAGAATGCTGCAGGAAAAGTTGAGGTAAGGGAACTTCGTTTTGTCGAAAAAGGTATGATTGAGACCCTGAAGAGCTCAAAGGCGGATAAAACTTATAAGCTTAAAGTTACATTTAAAGAGCCTGTTTCAGAGGAAAAGCTTAAATCATGCCTTGAGTCATTGAGTGGCACAGAGATTGCCCAGCAGACTCCAAAGCGTGTGGTTCACAGGCGGGCAGATCTTGTCCGGAAAAGATACGTGCACAGCATTACGCTTGACGAGCTGACAGATGATGGTCGCGCCCACATAACCGTAAACTGTGAAGGCGGGCTTTACGTCAAAGAGCTGGTTTCCGGGGACGAGGGCAGGACAAACCCAAGCCTGACGGGGCTTCTAGGAATCCAAGCTCTTGTGGAAGATCTTGATGTAGTTAACGTCGAAATTTAAGCCCCAGGCATCTGAATCTGCTTTAAATAAACTAAATCAATCTAAACAAATTGAATCGATCTAATCTAAACCAATCTGGATTTCAATCTGAATCAGTTTCATTAGCCGGTCAGGCCACAGGGAAAGAGTGGCTTAATGAACGGTTCATTTAAATAATATCCATATTATTTAGAGGAAAATCAATTATTAAACAGAAACTTCATTAAAGAAAAACTAATCTAGCATTCTAACGGAGGAACATGCGATGTCAAATTCCCACGGTGAAAGACGCTGCACAAGATACAAATTAAAGAAGACGGTTCGCGAAAGAGGAATATCCCCTGTAAGCAGGGCAATCCAGGAATTCAAAGAAGGACAGATGGTCCACATTGACATAGACCCTAGCGTCCAGAAAGGTATGCCAAATCCAAAGTTTCAGGGATCCACTGGAAAGGTTGTCGGGCAGCGCGGTCGCTCATATGTGCTGACAGTCCGCAACGGAAACGCAATGAAGAGCGTCATTTCTCTTCCCCAGCACCTGAAACCTCAGAAGTACTGATTCCGAGCAAGGTAGTTAGGTTTTTTCAACCTAATTTTCCCTTTTATTTCGGAATTTAAGGTATCCAGACCTCCAACCGGAGGTTTGAAAATCCTGCCAGGAATTCCGGTAAATACAGCCTGAGTAACGGCCCGCTAAAGGATTGAATGTAACAGAACTAATGTCCCTTAAAAACCTGTAAAAGGGCACGTTTAAAGGGGATATGAAATAACTGCTTTTTAAAAATTAGTTTTTTATCCTGGCAAAGGAACATCTATAATTATATATCATTTGTAAAACATATAGCTGAAATAGTTCAGGATAACGTCATTCAAAACAGTTTCGGCTTATCGGGCGCATGCTGGGTACTGAAAGGCAGAAAATACTGGCAGCAGGAATCAGAGCTCACAATAATAGCAGTAAAACATATTTGCTCTGTAAGGAAGTACAACTACCTGAAATTTTAATTCAAAAGAGTGTATTCCAATGATAGTTAAGGAAGTCATCAACGAAGAGTTATTGACATTGGCTGAGGTCAAGGATATACTTTCCGGGATCGCTGACGAGCGCAGAGAACAGGGATTAGAGGTTGCATACAGTTTCAGAAAAGCCCTGCATCATGCGGAACAGTTCTCAAAAATCAGCGGAGAGAAGTCGAGGGAACTTGTTAATAAGTTACTTGAGCTTGAAAAAATGAAGCCCGTTATCGCGATCAGGATCGCGGACATCCTGCCTCAATCCAGAGACGAACTCAGGTCAATCTATGCGAAAGAAAAGTACACCCTGAGCAATGAAGAGCTGGATCAAATTCTGGAATATGTATTCGCGGCTATGGAATAATTAAAAAGTAAAGAGAATAATCTATATAGCAGTTTATCTTGTTATTCATGAGGGAAGTATCCTAAATCTGGTTAGAGTACTTTAAAGTATCATAGAGTACCTTGACCTGAAGAATTTAGCAGCAGAGGATTTTCTGGACCTCTAAGTCCCCGAACCTGAGAATGCCGAGATAAAGGTCAGTTTCAGGAAACTGGTGTTCGGGAAATAGTTCAACAGGTCTGGTAGCTGGGGAAGATCCTGAACCAGATAGAAGAGCTAAAAGAAGCTTGGCATATCTAGGTGAGCATACCCTGACATTTAATGGGGTTTCATATTTATCGATAGGATGGGTGCTGATGAAAGTAGAGAAGTCGCAATCAGGTAGACCGTACACTGGCAGATCATCTGCCGAAAGACCTTCTTCTGACGGCAGGCGGCCGGCAGGTAAACCACAATCTGAAAGGCAGTCAGAAAGAGCTCCGCGCTCATCCGGAAAAGCCACGGAGAGTCCACAGGACAGGGAGGAATATGTATGGGTCCTCGATTATCTTCCCTATGGAAAATCCGTTGACGGTACGTCAATGTACCAGAAAAAACCTCTTGTGCAGGCTGTGGGGGATAAAAAGTTCACTCTTATGGAACTGGTCCCAAAAGCCGGTGTCGTTCCTGAAATCCAGTCAAGAGTCTATATCGGGCCTGGAGACAGAAATGAAATAGACCACGTAAAACAGAGGATCGGGCATTCTGACCTTACTACCGGAGCAAACCTCGAATTGCCCTTCATCCTTGAAGCAAGCATCAGGCACAAAGAAGAAAGGTTCGTCAAATTCTTCAACGATGCCCATTCCATCACAACCCGCCTGCATATGCTTGAACTCCTTCCCGGAATAGGGAAAAAACTCATGTGGTCTATCATTGATGAACGCAAGAAAGGGGAGTTTAAGAGCTTTCAGGACATCCGTGAGAGAATCCCGAGCCTTCATGACCCTGCTAAAGTCATTTCCCACAGGATCGAAGAAGAACTCAAGGATGATTTCATCAAGTACAGGCTGTTCACCATCCCTCCTCGCCATCAGGGCCCGAATGATCGGTGAACCTTTTCATTCTATTTTTTTTCAATACGGTTTCTGCCTCTCTGGCTTCTACACGTTCGGTTTTTGAGAATTTATCTACAGGGTTTATCTATTAACGGTTTACTAACTTTAACTAAATCGATTTATTTACTTTAACTCGTCTGCTTTAATTTAATTCAAACAAAATACTTACAAAATACATCCGAAATATTTACAAAATACATCCGTAACATTTACAAAATACATCCGAAATATTTACATAATATTTACAAATTGTCAATGAAATATTTACAAACGATACAAAACGCTTACAAATGCTTACTTTATTAAGGAGGTTTCAGCCCTGGTTCGTTCTATTCTTAAAAAGTACAATATAAAAGGAGGCACCTTTGATCAGCACTTCCTCGTTGATACTGGCTACCTGGACCGGATAGTTGCTGCTGCTGAGCTAAGTCCGCAGGATACGGTTCTTGAGATCGGTGCAGGAATCGGAAACCTAACCGAAAGGCTTGCAAGGAGAGCAAAAAAGGTAATTGCAGTCGAACTTGACCCTGCCCTTGTTTCAGTCCTGCACGACCGCTTCGATACTGTTGAAAATGTGGAGATTATTGCAGGCGACGCCCTGAAAATCGAGTTTCCTGAGTTTGACAAGGTTGTTTCAAACCTTCCCTATTCCATCTCCTCGGAAATCACCTTCAAACTCCTGCGCTACAAATTCAAACTTGGAATTCTTATGTACCAGTACGAGTTTGCAGTCCGCATGGTCTCTTCTCCAGGCTGCAAGGACTACTCCCGCCTTACGGTCGATACATATTACTTTGCCGATGCTTCCATCCTCATGAAGGTTCCAAAAGGCGTCTTCCAGCCAGCACCTGAAGTTGAATCTGCAGTTATCAAACTGATCCCCCGTCCCGCTCCATTCGAGGTCCGCGACGAAGCCTTCTTTCTCGAATTTGTTACTGCAGTCTTCAGCCAACGCCGAAAAAAGTTAAGAAATTCGATCCTGAACACAAATCATGTGCTCAAGATCCCGGAAGTAAAAGAGGTTGTAAACCAGCTCCCTGAAGATTTCATGAACAAAAGAGCGGAAAACCTTACTCCTGAAGAGCTTGCCAGCATTGCAAATATAATTTTTGACCTCAAATCCAGATAATCCATGGTTGAGATAGAATACAAAAACACCCGGGTCAAACTCGGAGCCACAGACCTTGTCTACGAGCCTGCAGAAGACTCCTTTTTGCTTGCTGACGCAGCCCTTGAAGAGGCAGAGCCAGGCATGCACATTCTTGAAATAGGGGCAGGCTCGGGTTTTGTATCTGCCGTGCTCAGGACAAATGTTAAGGGCATCCGCGTGCTTGCAACAGAAATCAACCCCCACGCCGCCAGCTGTGCAAAAGCAAACGGTGTTGAGGTAATCCGCACAGACCTTTTCAGAGGCCTGAAGCCGGAAAACCGGAAAACCTCTTTTGACCTCATCCTCTTCAACCCGCCCTACCTTCCCACTTCCGAAGAAGAAAAAGTTCCCGGCTGGTTAAATTATGCTTTTGACGGCGGAGCCAGCGGGCGGGAAACCCTTGACCGGTTTTTAGATGAGGTCAGGAACTACCTGAGCCCCGGAGGAAAAATTCTGGTGTTGATTTCTTCAATTACCGGGCTGGAAGCTGTAAAGGAGAAAATGGAGAAAATGGGGTTTAAGGTCGATGTTGTGGGGAGAAAAAAGATTTCATTTGAAGAATTGATGGTGGTCAGAGGAGAACTCCTGTAAGCCTCTTTCTTACCCCGTAAACTATTATTTATCTTCATATTATCGGAGTGCCCACAGACCTGTCTCTTATACACATCTGACGCTGCCGACGAAT
>NZ_JJQY01000106.1:0-6193 GCF_000979295.1 Methanosarcina sp. 1.H.T.1A.1
AGAAGCTTTTATATCCGAAGCTGCTGTGCCTGCATGCCTCGAAAGGTTCTCTGAACCGGTTGCGATCTGTTCGGAAGCCGTTGAAATTTGCTGCATGCCCATATTCATCTGGCCGACAGCTTCTTCGGACTGCTGAGCGTCTTCCAGGGTTGTGAGCATGGCTGCTAAGACATCTTCAATAAGGGATTTATGATGAACTAGAAGCCCATTGAAATCATCGAAAATTTTACCGAAGTCGTCGTCCTTGATTTTTTCCAGATGGATATCGAGATCTCCCTCTCCAAATCTTCGGATACCCTCTCCAAGATCCTTCAGACAGCTATTAGTATAATTTAAAAGATTCTCAACTTCCTTTTCTTTCTCTTTCATCTCTGTCATATCAGTTATGACTGTGAGAGTGCCAACAATAATGCCAGCCTCATCTTTTACTGGTACAGAGGAAGTTACTGTAAATAGCGGTTTGTCCTGAGCCTTAAGTTTAAGTGCCCGTTCAAGATTATAAACCCCCTCTCCAGATTCCAGAACCTTTTCAGCAAGTGATTTTTTAGTACTGCTCTCCATTAATTCGGAAGGCGATATCCCGATCGCTTCATCCGCACTCCTTAACTTGCAAATTTCCACAAAATATTCATTAATATACTTTATTTTTCCGGAAGCATCTGAATAAAATGCAAGCGATGGCTTTGGTATGCTGCTAACAATCGCTCTTTGAGATTCTTCTCTCCGTTTTACATGCAGAGTCACATCTAAGAATACCCCGTCAATATAAGCGATGTTTCCATTATCATCTTTCACCGGATGAGCCTGTTCCTGAACAAATACTATACTCCCATCTACTTTTTTGATTCGATATTCAACCTGATAAGGAGTTTTGTTTTTCACCGCTTTCTGTGTAGTTTTATCGATAAGGGAAAGGTCCTCTGGAAGAACAATATCAGACCACGAGAATTTTTGGGAAATGAAATCCATTTTAGAATAACCGGTTAGTTTCTCCACACTTTTACCGATGTACTGTATAGACCAGGAAGAATCATTCGAGACTCTGAAAACAGTTACTGGAAGGCTATCTATTAGCGAGCTTATCTCTTTCGCTTTTAGAGCTTCATCTCCAACTAAATTTTTTAGTGAGTCTTTTTGTTTTTGTGTTTCTAAATCATGACCTATAGAAGACATATTAAATCAATCCCCTAATGATTTATATAATAACTATGATTATAATTAGAGGAAGTATTTAAGTGTATAGGTGAGAAAAAGAAACTTTCCACTTAGCCAGCACCCCCCGAAACTGTTAAACTAAGTTATAACAGTGTGTTGATAAAAAACAGACATATTAACTCATAAACCTCAGAGTATGCCTTGGCATAAGAATAATGAAAATTAACAAGTTGCCTGAAAAGCAGGCAACTGCGTAAGTCCTATATTAAATTATTTTACTATTGTGAATTATGTTGAGAGTTGTTTGGAGTTTTTCGTTGCATCTATTATCCAGTGGAGGGCCATGACCATAAAAAATCCTGGAAACATCTTTTGTGCAGAGATATTCCATAGATTTTACATAATTTTCCTCAAAAGTCCAGTTATTTGAGTTAAGAATTACGCGTGTATCGCCGACAAAGAGAAATCCGTTTTCAGAACAATAAAGGCAGATAGAATCCTGGGTATGCCCCGGAGTATGTATTACTTCAAAGAACTTATCCCCGATTAAGATTGATTCCCCACCTTTTAGCACAACATCCACTCCTTTGAGATAAGGTGAAAATGCATAGACTTTAGGAGAATAAATTTCTTTTACTGTTTTTAAAAGCGATGTGTGATCGTAATGATTATGTGTGAGAACTATTTGATCAATCAGTTTTTTACCAACGCCTTTTGAGATCTCATCAAATTTTTCAAAGATGATATTGTCACGGCCAATATCAATGATTGTGTTCAGATTGCTAAGAGAATTAAATTCACCCTGTATATAATAGACATTACATGTATACGTTGTCGGATTTTCGGTAAGGTTAATTACCTTCAATTCATTTACACTCCTTTAAAATTTACCGTGATTTTTTTATATATCCGGGCATTGCTTATGAATTGCTCAAATTGTTCATGCGATGAAACGGGAAGTTTTTGCGTTTGTTCTGTAATGAAAAACCCACGATATGAGAGCGAATGGTAAAACATATTTATAATGTCAGTACTTTGTTGCTCTGTAAAATGAAGGAGCACATTTTTACATAAAATTATATCAAATGGTCTTTCAATTATGGGTTTTAAAGACAACAGATTATGCCAAATATATATTATATGCTCTCTTATTTCCTCAGAGATGAGGTAATTGCCCTGAATATCTGTATCTTTAATAAAATTGTTCAAAAACATCTTTTCCGGAATTTTTTGAAGGGCATCCTGCGGGTATGAACCTTTTTTGATGATATTTTCAAATCTGTTGTTTGGATCAATATCTGTTGCGTAAATCCGTATTCGGGAAAATATTTCTTCGTCAAGAATTTCCTTTAAAAGAATTGCAAGAGTGTAGGGTTCCGCGCCGTTTGCACAACCTGCGCTCCAGATATTGATATTCTTGTTGCTCTTATGGTCTTCATCCTCAAGAATCAGAGGAATAAGGATATCAGGGATCATTTTAAGAGTTTGAGTGTCCCTGAAAAAGTAAGTTGCACCCATATTAAACCCTTTTTTCATTTACGCGGCATATTTTCCGGTAAAGGTTTTGTTCTGGAAGTATTCTTGTGAAATGACCGCTTAGATATTCAGGAATTTCCTGTGAAATTTCACATAATAGAAATCCATCATCTGTTAAGGAATTGTAAAACATTTTTACTACATCCACCTGTTCTTTATAATTAAAATGCTGGAGAACATGTTTGCATATAATTAAATCAAAATCATATCCGATGGAATTTAAGGACAAGAGATCATGTTTCTGGTAATTTACCTTCTCTCTTAAATTTTCTGATATAATGTAAATATCCGGATTTTCGAGATCCTGTACAAAATATTTTTTCAGGGTATTGGAGGGAACAGAGGAAATCTGATTTTTCTTGTAAGTGCCTTCTTCGATGATTTTTCTGAATCTGTTGCTGTTATCAATATCGGATGCAAATATTGTTATTTTTTTAAATTGTTCATCATTGAGCGTCTCTTTTAAATGAATTAATATTGAGTAGATTTCCGGACCGTTTGCACACCCGGCATCCCATATTTTAATAGTTTTTTTTCCGGAAATACTGGACAGTACATACTTCGGAATTAGTTCTATTGCATCTAAGTCCCTGAAAAAAAAGGTGAATGCCATTTATTATCAGATTCCTGTTTTTATTTCAGACTTCAATCAGGTTGTCATCCGGTATTCTAGCTATATCAATCCAGATGATGAGGTTTTCAATGTTATTCTCCATTTTCCCCGGGTTTGATAATGCCCCTGACAGACTCGAGGCTTTTTAATATTTTAGGGGTTTTTGATTGATTACAGCCGGAAGAGGCTGAAAATAAATCAAAATTTTGACGCCCCCAGAAAACATAAAAAATATCTAAATCCGGTGCCTTTAGCACCGGATTTATCGACATCACCTCAACAATTTATTTCGATTTCTTTTAAATGGGATGCAGGATATGATGTATTTCCAATCTGAAACTTGACAACATCTGTCATTTCCATATTGAAAATCTCCATTATACCCTGAATTTTTCCATGTCGGACTTCAGACTGTTGGAAAGGTCGGTCACTTCATGAATCGCAGCTCCAATTTCTTGAATTGCCGCACTTGTCTCTTCTGCAATTGCTGCAAGAGATTCCGACTCTTTTTGTGCCTCCCTTGTCATGAGGTTTCCTTCTTCTGAAGCCTTTACAACCTTTGTTGAGATTTTTGCCTGATTATCGATCGCTTCTGTAATCTCGCCAATATCTTTTGTTACCTGGGCAGCATTTATAATGATTGTATTGAGGGCATCAAGGGTCTTATTGACACTATCAACACCGTCAATTATCTCTTTATTGGCAGCATTGATAGCATCTGCAGTTTTTTTGCTGTCTCTTTGTACTGAATTCACAACAATTTCAATATTATCTGTTGCATTTCTTGCCTTTGATGCAAGGTTTTTGACCTCACCTGCAACAACAGCAAATCCTCGCCCGTGTTCTCCTGCACGTGCAGCCTCAATTGCGGCGTTTAAAGCGAGCAGGTTTATCTGGCTTGTAATGTCATTTATGAGTTTTATGACATTGTCGATCTGTTTTATTTGTTCTGTGAGGTTGTTTATTCCGTTTACACTTTCCTTGGCAATCTTTTCAACACTTGCCATCTTCAGGTTTGTATCTTTGCCAAGCACCTGTGCATCCTTTCCGATACTCACAACCTCATTTGCAACAGAGAGAATCACCTTTGATTTACCTGCAATCTTTTCAGTGGATGCTGACAGATCGACTATCTCTCTATTGATGCCCTCTATTTTATAGAGAAGCTCTCTGGTCAGTTCAGAACTCTTCTGACTGGATATTGCAACGCCTTCTGACGCCTTTGCAACCTCATCGGCACCTCTGCTGGCTTCATCGCTAC
Organism: Methanosarcina sp. 1.H.T.1A.1; assembly: GCF_000979295.1. NCBI lineage: Archaea > Methanobacteriati > Methanobacteriota > Methanomicrobia > Methanosarcinales > Methanosarcinaceae > Methanosarcina > Methanosarcina sp. 1.H.T.1A.1. Next base: position 4,566 of record NZ_JJQY01000106.1, read on the forward strand.
ATTCTACAACCTGCATGGTGACAGATTTTGTAGATCCTATAACTTCACTCACAGAAATTCCAATGTTATTAAGAACATCCTTGAAATTTACGAAATCCCCCTCAACATGAAGTTTTTCATCAAGCCGGGCTCTAAAGTTTCCATCCGAAAATTCATTTGAAACTCTTATTGCTTCATTCAGAGGACCAATAACGGCATCAAGAGTATTATTAACACCGCCTACAACCTTACGGAAATCACCTTCATGACGGCTAACATCTGCACGGGTATCAAGCTGGCCTGCAATACCGGCATTTGAAAGCATGACAGCATCTTCTACAAGGTTATTTACAGCGACGATACAGGTGTTCAGATTATTCTTGATCTCGTTGAAGTCACCGTTATAGTTCTCCTTAATCAGCTCAGGAATATCACCACGGCTGATACGTTCAACATATTCGGCAGCAACATTCAGAGGGCCAATAACGGCATCAAGAGTATCATTGATTCCTTCCACAATCTTTCTGAAATCTCCCGGATGCTGAGAGGCGTCTGCCCGAGTATCGAGTGCTCCTTTTATTGCAGCTTCAGAGAGCATTTCTGTATCTTCAACAAGATTCTTGATAGTAGAATTGACCTGGGCAAGCTTTTCATTAATTAGTACAAAATTTTTATGAGCATCAATGGTATATTCATCGGCCTTTGATACGTCAATATGAAGATCCGTGTTACCATTACTCAGCTTGTCCAGATTATTCCCAAGTTTCCCAACTTCACTATGGAGATAATTTGCAACTCTTACTACAGCAGTCTGATCCTGAACAAATTCAAATGCACCGGTGACTTCTCCCTTCTGATTCAGAATGGGAATGCCGGCAGTTGAGATTTCATATTCTTTATCCAGTGGTTTGGTCTGGGTCCTGCTGGTCGTCTCAGAAACTGATTCCATTGCTCGGGCACAGGGGCAATTTGGAGTATGGCAATCGCCTGTATTGAATAGCGAATGACATTTCTTGCCGACTAATTCTTTTTTAGTTGAGCCTAAAAGTTTTGCTCCAGTTTCATTCATATAGAGAACATTAAACGATTTATCGATTGCCTGCAACGTCAGAGGCATACGGTCAATATACCCAACAAGGGTATCAAGGGTTTCATTGACCCCCTCCATAATTTTTCGGAAATCCCCTTCATGACGGCTAGCGTCTGCTCTTGTGTCAAGTTTTCCTCCAGTAGCAGCATCAACCAGCAATCCTGCATCAGAAACAAGATAGTTTACAGCAACAATACAGGTATTCAGGTTATTCTTGATCTCGTTGAAATCACCTTTGTAGTTGTCCGTAATTGGCTCAGGAATATCACCACGGCTGATGCGTTCAACATATTCGGCAGCAACATTCAAAGGACCCATAACAGCATCAAGAGTATCATTAACTCCTTCCACGATCTTTCTGAAATCTCCCGGATGCTGAGAGGCGTCTGCCCGAGTATCTAGTGCTCCGTTTACTGCAGCGTCAGAGAGCATTCTTGTATCTTCAACAAGATTCTTGATCGTAGAATTGACCTGGGCAAGCTTTTCATTAATTAGTACAAAATTTTTATGAGCATCAATGGTATATTCATCGGCCTTTGATACGTCAATATGAAGATCC
>NZ_JJQY01000142.1:0-4679 GCF_000979295.1 Methanosarcina sp. 1.H.T.1A.1
TCGATGAAGCCCAAGTGCTATTATGCTCATAACTATACTTACCACCAGCAAAAAGGGTGGGTTCAGGATGGCACCTGAAACTAATCCTGCTATCAGGAAATAGGCATGAAATCCGAGAGGCACAAGAAAGGCAAATGCGGCCTGAGGCCGGACCGAGACTTCCGGGCGTAATGCCAAAATCAATAGCAGAGCACCTCCTAAGACTGCAATGATAGTAGCATAATGTATCAGGTCATTGGGAATGTTGGTAATGAGCTCGTTGGTAATAAGCACGCCCGCAGTGCCGCAGATTATAGCTCCTGCAGGGGAGAGCCAGCGTCCCCAGAAGCCAGGGAGCTTTGATAGCAATCGAAGGCTTGCTGAAAATGAGAACACAACCCAGAACCATGCCCAGAAGTTGTTGTAAGGGACACCGAAGTACTGATGATCAAGACCTTTTCCCCAATCCCACATGCCCAGGCGGATGGCTATTGCATCCATGGAAAGGTCGATGCTCAAGGCCATCAAGCCGTCGAGCACCGGGCGTGCCCATTCCGGAAGGTTGGTTTTATCGGAAAAGGAGCGAACGCTATAGATGATAGTTCCCCAGGCCACCCCAACGACCACAGGGACAGGACCAAGCATTACCAGAAAGCGTCCGTATTCGTAGGCGTCGAGCTGTTGGATTGTAGCCCATTCCAGCAGCAAGCCGAAGAGCACCCCGGCAAGAAGTTGCCAGGCTACCCAGGAGCCTCGCTGCCATGCATTTTGCAGACAGGCCAGAAAGAGCACTAAAACCAGAATCTCGAAGGCGAGAAAGTATAGATTTGGCAAGGGCATGCGCATTAAATACTAATTGACAGTTTAAAAAACTTGCGAAAATGTTTGATCACACAATGCCTCGTATATGGATAATTACATCTTGAGTTGGTTGCAACAAAAATGAAATCCGACTTAGGCAAAGACTACTTTTTTCACATCCTACAAGCTAGTTACACGCTCATAGTGTAACTTAGAAAACTATCAATAGAATTAGTAACTTTAACGAAAAATTAGAATTAAATAAAATTAAATATTAATGTGAAAGGTGCGATTCGAACCCACGAAATCCTTCGATACCAGATCTTAAGTCTGCGCCTTTGACCGGGCTCGACAACTCTCGCATGCTGGCTTGCTTACTTCTTAATAAAATATAGTCCCCTATATAGAACTCTGAATTCTCCTCATCTAGGCTGACTTTTCTCGAGTTTTTTCTTTATAGCCTTGTAATCTTTACTCTTTCACGTAGAAGGGAGTTTCAGCGCTTTTGGAACTTTCTACATGGTAGTTCCATGGCAGTATGAATTCTTAAGACATCTTGTAAGTTTTTATGCCTGAGCATTTTGATGTTTTAATTCAGCCTTGATTTACCAGAATATCGCTTTTTTATAAATGATCTCAAATTCTTTTATTTATATATATTTAGAATATAAAATTAAAGAATTAAACATTCAATTTATGACTTTGGAATTAACGTTTTTTAGATGAATATAAGGGGAAGAAGCTGGTGAAAATTAACAAAGAATTATACTCGATAGCTTTAGTTTCAACTGTCTTATTTTTTGTGTATTCTATTTTAATTTCATCCGTGGCGTCAGCGGCACAGGTGACGAGAATTGGTAATGGATCTGATCATGCTATTTATGGTAACAAGGTAGTATGGACAAGTGGGGGTGTTATTCACCTCTATGATTTAACCTCGAAAACAGGCACTACAGTTAGCTCTTCTGCAGCATCTCATCCAGCTATCTACGGCAACAAATTAGTGTGGCATGATAAAAGCAGTGGAGTGCCAAGACTTACAGTTTATGACATACCTTCGGGTGCTCGTTCGTATATCACACAGGATGTAGGCAACTACAGTTTTCCTGCTATTTACGGCAATAGAATCGTTTGGAGTGCAAATTACAATGAGTCAAGTTATAACTACAGCATATATATGCGGGATATATCTACCTCAACACAAGCATGTATAGCACAAGGAGAGAATCCAGAGATATACGATACAAAAATAGTGTATTCTGCCACTGGTAGAAATTTAAGAGATATCTTTATGTATGATATCACAACCAAAAAAATTGAATTAATAAGTCCATATTCTAGCGACCTTAGTAATCCGCATATGTATGGTAATAAAGTGATATGGTCAAACTTCTATACAAGATCTGGATTTATACAAATGTATGACCTTGTCGCTAAAAAGGCTATAGATGTTACCAGTGATAATACAGGTAATACTTTATATGGATCTGATACTGTTGATGCTGGAGATGACACGGGCACCCATATTGACATAAACGATGACAAAGTCGTATATTCAAAATCTGGTGATGACCAGTTTGGTTATGCCGGTGTATATGTTTATGATATTCCTTCAGCAAAAAGCACTCCAGTCTATATTTATCCAAGGGGAACTCACACAACACCTGATATCTACAATGATACTATTGTATGGGGAATAGACAGTAGTTATGGTGGGGTTAATGATACTGGCATCTATATCTGTGATCTTTCTGTCACAAACACCTTGCCACCTGTAGCTGAATTTACTGCAAACACAACCTATGGAGCTGCACCTCTAGTTGTGTTATTCACCGATACCAGCACTGACGGAGTACCCACTTCCTGGTTTTGGGATTTTGGGGACGGGATTTACTCAAAACATGCCATGAATGCAACCCACACCTTTACAAAACCAGGAAATTATTCAATTAGTCTGACTGTGGGAAATGACGCAGGTAATAATAAAGTAATGAAGCCAAATTACATTGTCGTTACTAATCCACTTCCAGTTGCAAACTTCAGTAGCAATGTTACCCATGGTTATCCTCCTCTCTCAATTCAGTTTACTGACCTGTCACAAAATGCAATTGGATGGAACTGGGATTTTGGAGATGGAAGTAATTCTACACAAAGAAGTCCAGTTCATGAATATGCAGACCCGGGAATCTATTCAGTTAATCTGACAGCAACCAATGAAAATGGCACGGATTCAAGGTTAACTACAATAACAGTAATGCAGCTAGTCGGTGTAGGTCCATATGCATATATTACAAACTCCGGCGACGACAATGTCTCAGTAATTGACACGACTACTAACAAGGTTACAGCCATGATTCCTGTAGGAAACTATCCTATGGGAGTTGCTGTTACACTGGATGGAAAAAAGGTATATGTGACTAACTTTTTTAGCCGTACTATATCTGTAATTGATGCAACAAAAAACAAAGTTACAGCCACAATTCCTCTAGAAAACTCTCCTCGTGGAGTTGCAGTTTCCCCTGATGGGAAAAGGGTATATGTGCCACATCATGAGGTGGGAAATCCCAGCAACAACACTATCCTCATTATAGACACAGCTACCAACGAGGTTGAAGCCACAGTACTTGTAGGCGAAGTTCCTTTTGGAGTTGCTGTTACACTGGACGGGAAAAAGGTGTATGTAACTAATCTCTATGACAAAACTGTCTCTGTAATTGACACGGCAACAAACACTGTTATAGCCACAATTCCTGTAGGAGACGATCCTCGTGGAGTTGCAATAAGTCCCGATGGGAAAAAAGTATATGTGATTGATGGCGGTGGTATCTCTATAATTGATACAGCTACAAATACTGTTACAGCTACGGTGGATGTAGAAAGCTCTTTTTATGGAATTGTAGTCAATCCAACAGGAACAAAGGTATATGTTGCAGGAACAAAAGCATATGCGACTGGCACACACAATGGCTTTGTCTCTGTAATTGACACAGCTACCAACAAGGTTACAGCCACAATTCCTGTAGGAAATAGTCCAAGTGGAGTTGCAGTCATACCTGATGGGTCAAAGGTATATGTGGCTAATCTGCTCAGTGATAATGTCTCTGTAATTGACACATCAACAAACAAAGTTACAGCAACTATGAATGTAGGACGTGGGCCTATCTCCTTTGGGCAGTTTATAGGTTCTCTCCAAGCACAACCAATATTCCCTGTTGCAAACTTCAGTAGCAACGTTACCGAGGGTTATGCTCCCCTGACAGTACAGTTTACAGACCTATCGGAAAATGTAGCTCAAGGGCTGGGATTTCAATAATGATGTAATTGCTGACTCTGCAGAAATAAATCCAGCTTATGAGTTCACAACTCAAGGAACTTATATTGTAATCTGACAGTAAACAATGAAAAAGGTACAAATTCAAAACTTGCTACAATAACTGTACTGACAAAAAGCAGCTCCAGTGGCGGTGGAAGCAGCAGTGGAGAACGCAGTAGCGGTGGAGGTGCAGGCGGTTCTCCTGAACCTGCAAAGAATGTCCAGGTAAAGGAACTTTTACAGGATCATATTACAAACGGTAAGCCTGTAAAGTTTGATTTCACAAAAAATGCAACCTGTGTTGTGTATGTGAGTTTTGATGCAAAGAAAACCTTTGGCAAGACCACAACCATTGCTGAACAGCTTAAAGGAAGATCTTCTCTGGTCTCCGGACTACTTTCTGGAGAGGTCTTGAAAGACGGGCGTAAAAGGATTGTAAGATGGGGGTTAGTCGGTGGTCTAATTACTTGCTTTCTCTGTTTTGCTTTCTCTGTTAGACCGATACCAGTAATTTAGAGCATCTCGATGAAGCCCAAGTGCTATTATGCTCATAACTATACTTACCACCAGCAAAAAGGGTGGGTTC
>NZ_JJQY01000121.1:0-4650 GCF_000979295.1 Methanosarcina sp. 1.H.T.1A.1
GCTCTGTGGTGCTGCACTGCGTGGAAAAGGCAACCCTTGAGAAGCTAAAGGGCGTAGGGAGGGTGATGGGTATGGTCTCCAAGGGAGGTTCCCTGACCAGTGTCTATATGCTTACAAATGGCTGCGAAAACCCCTTCATAGAACACTTTGACGAGGTAATCGAGACCCTCAGGAAAAAAGATGTCGTCCTTTCCCTGGGGAACACCATGCGAAGCGGCTGCATCCATGACTATAGGGACGGAGCCCAGCTGATGGAGATAGAAACCAATGTCCGCCTTGCGAAAAGAGCAAACGAGGAAGGTGTGCAGGTAATAATAGAGGGCATGGGCGGACATATCCGGGCAGCTGAGATCCCGGAACATGTGAATTTATACAAATCAAGGTCAGCTTTTCCCCTTTTCGTTGCAGGCCCCCTGCCCACGGACGTAGCCCTTGGCTATGACCATATCGCAGGTGCGGTAGGGGCAAGCATGGCAAGTGGGGCAGGGGCGGACTACCTGTGTTACATAACCCCTGCAGAACATCTCTCCCTCCCGAACCCGGAGCAGGTAAGGGAAGGACTTCTCGCTTTCAGGATAGCTGCCCACATAGGGGATTCCATGAAATACGGGGTAAGCGAAAGGGACCTGCTGCTTGCACAGAAGCGTGCCCATTTTGACTGGGGAGGACAGATCAAACTCGCCCTTGACCCCGACAGGCCGAGGGACATGTGCCCCATGACAGGCCCGTGTTCCATGTGCGGCGAATACTGCGCCATAAAGATCATGGGAGATTACCTCGCAGGGGATGAATAACTGGAGAACCGGGCAGGTCATATTGTCAAAGACCAAACAAAATAATTTTCCGGAATCCGCAGAAAAGCCGCCCAATATGGCCCTAATATCTTAGGGCGGCAAAACTGTTCTTTCAGGGCCAATTATTTTTAAAAGGAGACAGGAATGTTCCCCGATTCAGAACCTCTTCCCATTATTCTGCCGGGAACTTTTGAAAACTGCAGCAGTACGTGGGCCCTGATCTTCTCCATAATCCGGGCCTTCTGCAATTTCCTGGAAAAAATAAGTTATTAATTTCTTTTTCTCTCAGGCTTTTTTGATCTTTCCGGTTATGTCTTCGATTATCCCCTGAAAATGGGTCACTTCCCCTTCCTGGTTGCGCTGGATAAAGGTTTTTTCTTCTACCCAGCGTACCTCTCCGGTCTGTGTCAGGATGCGGTACTGCCGGTTAAACTCTTTTCCGCCTTCGTCGCAGTTTTCCTCAAGTTCGAGTTCTACAAGGAGCAGGTCTTCGGGGTGGACGATTTTACCGTAGAGGACTCTTCCTGATATGAAATCTTCAGGAGTGTACCCAAACTGCCGGACGTTTTCGGACACGTAAAGGGTGGGCCAGTACTTTTCTGCCTTCCAGAGAAATACGACCATTGAGCTGTTGTTGATTACGGTTTCCAGCGCCTTCTGCCTTTCAAGCAGAGATTTTTGTTTTTCCATCAGGGCCTTCTGGCTCTCAAGGGCGTCTCTTAACGCTTTTTCTGTTTGTATTTCGGAGGTGACGTCCCTGACTATTCCCTGGAAATGGGTCACGTTTCCTTTTTCGTCGCGCTGTATAAAGGTCTTTTCTTCAACCCAGCGGATCTCTCCCTCACCTGTCAGGATCCTGTAGCGCTGGACGAAGTGTTCTTTTCCCAGCGCGCAGCACTTTGTAAGTTCATTTCTTACCCGGTCAATATCCTCGGAATGAACTATGTTTGCATACATTATCCTGCCCGTAAGGAATTCCTCTGCACTGTACCCCAGCTGGGTCACGTTTTCCGAGACATATTTCGCAGGCCAGTCTTTTTCCGGGGTCCAGAGAAAAGCCATTATAGGGCTGTTGTCGATCACGGTTTCCAGAATTCGCTGCCTTTCGAGTGCTTCATCATGAATCAGTTCGTTGCTTTCAGTTACCCGATTGAATCCCATATTATCCCTTATCCTCCAAAGCCTTTTTAAATCCAGGGCCCACCTGGCCACAGGTAAAAATGTATTTATGAAACCCTCAACCAATATACAATATATTTTGACATCTTATAAATTAATGTCCTTTTTTACATAGGGGGAATGTTCTGGACTTTGAGGTTCCAACAGAAGACAAAGAAAATGCCGACGCGGCAGAAGCAGAAGAGTTCTCACGGGAGATGCCCGATATCACCCTGAAAGCCAGGGAAATATACGGAAGGTATTTCGGGATCTGCAGTTCATACCACCACCTGAAAGCCTGCGTCTGCAAAACCTGCCCATCTTATCCGGGGGGCACAGGGATGTTCTGTGCCAGAGGCAAGAGCGAGGTAGAGGGGAAAAAAGAGGGCTGTCTCTGTGAAACATGTGAGCTTTTTAAAAAGTTCCGGCTTGAGGGCGATTATTTCTGCAAGCCGAAAGAAAATGTGGAAGTTTTTGAAAAAAACCAGCCCCCTCTGAATATCTGTATGAATTTCCAGACAAGTGCCGGCACAATCAGGGTCTGCGTACTGGATGACCGGAATATGCATTCAAAGTAACGAGTCAACTACCCGCTAAATCTAAAGATTTAACGAGTTTCCTGCTGAGGTATTATGAATAAGGCCCGGATTCTTAAGGAATCGATTCCTGAAAAATCGAATTCACTTTTTAATTTCTGAACTCAATCCTGGTTTTGCCCCTGTTTTTATTTAGATTGAAAATTTCAACACAATTAAAAATCCTCATTACTTGAGCCTGAACCAGAGAGCCTATCCTTTACCTCCTGTCCTTCACAACGCTTCCCGGAAGTTCCAATTCCATACCATTGAGAAAAAACACCAGAGGCTGGGCTATATAATTCTACACATATAATATGTATAATCAGGAATCAAACTTTAGTAGCGATACTTCGGATTCTGAAGCGGGTTTCTGACTTAATGGAGGTTTAAAAATGGCAACTAAAGAAGAACTTATTCAGGAGCTTTCGGATGCGGTAATCTCCTGTAAAAAGGATGCAGTACTGGCTGCTGTTGAAAAAGCAAAGCAGGTCATGGAACCCGCAGAAATCATTGATAAAGGGCTTTCAGCAGGCATGAACCAGGTAGGAATTCTTTTTGAGAGAGGGAAACTTTTCCTACCCCATGTAATGATGGCTGCTGATGCAATGACAGCAGGGGTCAAATTCCTTGAAGCTGATCTCCCTGCAGGGAGCGAGAGCAAAAAGCTCGGAGTAATTGTAAATGGGACAGTCGAAGGCGATGTGCATGATATTGGCAAGTCGATAGTCTCAACCATGCTTCAATCCGCTGGTTTTGAAGTCCACGACATAGGCAGGGATGTTCCTATAAAGAACTTTGTCGAGAAGGCAAAAGAAGTCAATGCAAACATGATAGGGCTTTCTGCCCTGATGACCACCACACTTCCCGGACAGAGGGGAGTTATTGAACTCCTGAAAGAAGAGGGTCTGCGCAGCCGTATTAAGGTAATGGTAGGAGGGGCACCTGCAACCCAGGCCTGGGCAGACAAAATCGGAGCAGACTGCTACGCTGAAAACGCAAGCGAAGCCGTCGCAAAGGCAAAAGAACTGCTGCTCTGAACCCCGGTTCTCATTCTGAGTTTAGTCATCTAAGTTCAGTCAATATCAGTTATCAATGGAGGGAATAAAAATGGCAACTGAATATGCTTTGAGGATGGGAGACGGGAAACGTGTCTTCCTCACAAAAGAAAAGATCATGGAGGAAATTGAGGCAGGTATGGCAAATGCCTCAGACCTTGGAGAAATCCCTGATCTCAGTGCTGATGAAATTGACAAGCTTGCAGAAATCCTTATGATGCCCGGAAAGGCAGTCAGTGTCGAGCAGGGCATGGAAGTGCCTGTAACCCACGATATAGGCACAATCAGGCTTGATGGGGACCAGGGCAACAGCGGAGTTGGAATTCCTTCCAGCCGGCTTGTCGGCTGCATGATGCACGAAAGAGCCTTTGGCGCCGACACCATGGAACTCGGGCACATCGACTACAGTTTCAAGCCAGTAAAACCCGTGGTTTCAAATGAATGCCAGGCAATGGAAGTCTGCCAGCAGAATATGATTATCCCGCTTTTCTACGGCGCAATGCCGAACATGGGGCTTTATTATACTCCGGATGGGCCTTTTGAAAACCCCGGCGACCTCATGAAAGCTTTCAAAATCCAGGAAGCCTGGGAGTCAATGGAACATGCAGCAGAGCACCTTTCCAGGGATACAGTCTGGATCATGCAGAAGCTCTTTGCCTCGGGAGCAGACGGGGTCAACTTCGACACCACAGCTGCAGCCGGAGATGCGGACTTTTACGGGACCCTGCACGCAATTGAAGCTCTCAGAAAGGAATTCCCTGATATGTATATAGAAGCCGGAATGGCAGGGGAAATGGTACTCGGTATGCACGGCAACCTGCAGTATGACGGTACAACCCTTGCAGGGCTCTGGCCGCACCAGCAGGTTCCACTTGTTGCAAAGGCAGGAGCAAACGTTTTCGGACCTGTTGTCAACACAAATACCAGCAAGACCTCACCATGGAACCTGGCACGTGCTGTCACTTTTATTAAGGAAGCCGTAAAGGTTTCTCCCCTGCCCTGTCATGTTGACATGGGTATGGGTGTCGGCGGAATTCCGATGCTTGAGACTCCTCCGGTAGATGC
>NZ_JJQY01000048.1:0-88733 GCF_000979295.1 Methanosarcina sp. 1.H.T.1A.1
CAGTTATTACACCGGTTTTTGAAGTCTGACCGTTTGAATTGCTTACTGTAAGCGTTACCGTGTAAGTTCCTGCTGAGGAGTATGTGTGTACAGGGTTCTTGTCTGCTGAATTAGTTCCGTCTCCGAAATTCCAGCTCCATGCTGTAGGAGTTCCTGTGCTTTTGTCAGTAAATAAGACATTTAGCGGCGCATTCCCTGAAGTAACATCGCTGCTGAAGTCTGCAATAGGGATTACAGGCTCGGGTACAGGCTCAGAGTTTTGAATAACAGTTATTACACCGGTTTTTGAAGTCTGACCGTTTGAATTGCTTACTGTAAGCGTTACCGTGTAAGTTCCTGCTGAGGAGTATGTGTGTACAGGGTTCTGGTCTGCTGAATTAGTTCCGTCTCCGAAATTCCAGTTCCATGCTGTGGGAGTTCCTGTGCTTTTGTCAGTAAATAAGACATTTAGCGGTGCATTCCCAGAGTTAACATTGCTACTGAAGTCTGCAACAGGGGGTACAGGCTCAGGCAAGTTAGAAGCATGTGTAAGAGGCAGGTCATCTGAATATATGCTGCCCGGTATACTGTACGCGGAATCGGAAATTCCATCCCCATCTTTATCCACCGCGGTATCGGAAAAACCCGTTCCATCAGGTTTTCCCCAGTAGTTCCCGCCTATATAAGGTCCATCAATGATATTTTTGCCTGCGGTTTTCGCGGTATTATAAGAGTTTCCAGTCCCGCTTTTAATTGTCATTTTGGTGTTATTGAAGTAGTTGTTATAAATGCGGTTATTGTCGCTCAGGCCGCAAACATACATGCCGTAATCACTGTTCGAAGTAACAGTGTTGCCTGAAAGGGTATTGCCATCAGAGGAACCAACATGGATGCCGCGGATGTCGTTAGACACCGTATTTCCGGAAATGGTATTGCCGCTGGAGCTCCCAAATACAATTCCATACACCCCGTTATTTGTAACTGTATTTCTCGAGATGGTGCATCCTTTAGAACTCTCTAGATAAATCCCACGCCCGTTGCTCATGAGCTTGTTGTTCTCAATTATACAGTTCTTGCATCCTTTAAGATGGATTCCTGAGTAGCTGGACCCGCTAGCTCTAATAGCTTGAATTCCGCTAATTTTTACATTATCTGCCTGTATGGAAATTACATTTACTGTTGAACTTTTAGCTTTAATTATTGTATTATCAGGGTTTCCGGACTCAGACCTGATAGTGAGGCCACCTGTAGATATTTTGATATTTTCAGTATAGGTTCCGGGTTTTATGGTGATTATATCACCTGAACTTGCATTGTTTACGGCAACCTGTATTGAATCGCCTGACTGGACAATTATCTCAGCTGCAGTTCCGATTCCAACACATTGTATCAAAATTAGAAAAGCAATTAGTAAAACGGTTAATTTATTTCGAATTTCGAATTCCTCCGTCCATTCAAGAAAGTTAGGGGGTGAAATATGGATGAAATTCCATCTATCAACAATTAACTTAAATCTCCTTAAAAATTTATCAATGTACAAATTTAACAATAAATATTTTGTAACTGAATTAATTATGTACACACCGGATTCTTTATATTAAACATTTTTATTAAATTGGAAAACGCGTGAAACAATATAAATATACTGATTTGGATTAATACTTTTAAATAGATATAAAAAAGAATGTTTACAGAAGAGCAAAGAATATTCAAATTGTAAGACTATAGTCATTCTATTTTACTCAATTAAGCAGCTTCCTTTACAACCTCAGAAGAGGTCGAAGTCTTGAGAAATCCGAATAAAAGATTTTCGAGATAAAATGCGGATCAGATAAAATGCGGATCAGATAAAATGAGGGTCAGATAAAATGAGGGTCAGATAAAATGAGGATAAAAGATTGGCAGAAACTGAAAATGTAGAAAAACAAGATGAAGGAATGAAAACCTTCATCAATCATTTTTCCGTATCAAAACCTGATACTTAACTTTTGATTTGACTGCCTTTTTTTGTATTCTTTTAGCTTTTTTGCTTCCTTTTATGCAGGAAAATAGCGGACATGCATATTATCCCATATCCTATTTCGAATCCGGGAGCCTTTGCGTCTTCTCCCTGCCCGGAGTTCGGTTCAACTTCTTCCCCTATACTTTTCATATCTTCTTCTGCGGCGCGAGTTTCCTTTTCAGGCTCCGTTTCTGTTGAGTCTTCTTCGGAGAGGCTTTTTGCCTTACCTGTTATTACGAACGAAGAAAATGCCGGAGTTTCGGCTGTGAAGTACAGGAATTTGTTGTCTTCCTTCAACAGACTGACTGGCAGACGTTCCCACTTTTTGTTGTTGTACCTGTTGAGGATGATCGAATCCTTATCGATCTTTTTATCCTGTATCCAGGATTTTTCAACCTTAAAACAGATGACCGGGTTTTCGATGTTGTTTGAGGTTGCAAACCCGCTGTTTCCTACCCAGACATTAAAGGACCTGTAGACCTCGCCGACAGGCAGTTCGGAAACCAGGACAGATTTTCCTTTCAGCTCCTCAACAATCGTTGTGGTTTTTCCAGCTGTCTTTTTTGCATCGAAGCTCACATAAACAACACAGGTTGCATCCTTCGTGAAATCAAATTTTACAGCTTTTCCGTTTGTAATGAATACCTGTGAAAGTTCTTTGGTTTCAACGTTTCTTGCAGGTTCAGGGGAACCTCCGCTGCCGCTGCTACTTCCTCTACTGGAGCTGCTACTCCCGCTGGAACTGTTAATTTCATCGGGGTTGTTATTCCCACTGGAACTGTTAATTTCATCGGGGCTGTTACTCCCACTGGAACTGTTAATTCCCTCAGAGTTGTTACTTCCACTGGAGCCGCTCTTTTCCAGTACAGTTATTGAAGCAGTTTTTGAAACTGTGCCGTTCTGATTGCTTACTGTCAGCTTAGCGGTATAAGTCCCTGCGCTAGTATACTCATAAACAAAGCTTGCTTCTTTTGAGTCCTCGGTTCCGTCATTGTTAACATCCCAGCTCCTCGATGTTGCATTTTGTGACCGGTCAGTAAAGAGGACCGAAAGAGGGGCATTTCCGCTGGTCGTATTTGCCTTGAAATTTGTGGCCGGGAGGACAGGGTCAGGCCCGGTCCCTGGGGTTACCAGGGGAAGGTAGTCAATAACACCATCTGCTATCTGGTATGCTTCTTCAGCTATCCCATCGCCGTTAGTGTCCGGGTGGGTCTGAGAGAAACCATCTCCAGCAGGTGTTGCCCAGTAGTTCCCAGCTATATAAGGACCATCTATGATGTTTTCACCTGTGGTTTTTTTAGTGTTTAATTGGGGGCCACTACTGTCATATAATTCGTCTACCTGCAGGTTCACGTTATTTGAGAAATAGTTGTTGTAAATAGTTGCCTGTTCGTCGATTATGTGGATCCCGATACCACAGTTTTTGAATGTATTCTCTGTGACTACGTGGCCGCCGCCACCCCACGTAAACTCGATACCTGCATCACATTTTTGAAATGTATTTCCTGTAATTTTATTATTCCAGCTGTCATAAGTGTGCACTCCTACCGAGCTCCCTGTAAAGAGGTTATTCATTATCGTCTGATTTCCATACAGGTAGCTGTTACCTATACTTACCCCACAGCCTTCAAATCTGTTATTCCTTATTGTGCACTCTATGCCACCCTGGTCAAAGCCTACTCCCTTCGTGATCGTCAGTCCTTCTATACGTGACTGCCTGTATATATCAAAGCCGCCAACCGAGGGATATCCCGAAGCTCCTTTTATTGTTACAGATGTGTTTACTTTTATTAGTTCATCCGGATAAGTTCCTGGATTTACTATTATAGTGTCTCCGTCAACTGCGTCGTTTAGTGCAGCCTGTATTGTCTCATAGTCTGCGGATCCGTCATCGTCCACATAAATTGTTGCAGCTGATGCGCTTCCTCCTGCAGACAGATAAAGTGCAAGGACTACTACAAATAAAAGGATACCATTTCTTTTTGTTTTCCACACAATAAACCCCTCAAAATATATTTTTGCGTTTCATTTTAATTTATATTACGAATTCTCAATTCTGATTATTGTAATATGCTCCTGTCTGGCGGTGGCGTTGTTTTTATAGTATATAAACAAAGCTTTCCGTCTTACTTTTGATTTTTAATATGTATTAGTTTTACAGAATTAGTACTGTTATATAATATTAACTAATTTTTCTTATATTATATCAATAGTTTTCTCTATTTTTTCTTACTGTCTATGTTTCTTACTAAAAATTCTAATATAATTCCGTAAGTAATCCCTCATTTCGAAAGTCGTCAGGAGATTAAATAGTAATCCGGATATTAACTTGAAATAAGAGGATGAGAATGACATAGACTCTGAGGGGCCATAAAAAAGGAACTGTATTCTCGCTCGAAAAATTGCATTTTGAGCCGCGAATTACGCTTGAAACTGTGAATACAGGATTAACTCAAATATGATGAAGTCAATATTTAATGAAAGTAGGCTGGAAATCTAAAAGAAGATAGACAACATTTATTATCCATCTAAACAAATCATACAATACACACCGGGGGATAAAAATATGGGCGTAGAAGATACCATTAAAGAAATTGCAGGCGAACTTGAAAAAATTGCAACTACTAAAACTGTCGTCGGAGATCCTATTACAGCTGCCGGAAAAACAATCATTCCTGTTTCCAAACTTACCATGGGGTTCGGAGCTGGAGGCGGGGAAGGCAAAAAAGATAACGAATCAGGGTACGGAGGAGGCGGAGGCGCAGGTGCGAAGATCGAGCCTGTTGCTTTTATTATGCTCTCCGAAGATGAGGCAAAAATCTTCCGGATTTCTGAGAAAAACGATGTAGGGTCACTCCTCAGTTCGCTTCAGGAAGTCGTGCCTGAAATTTTGGATAAGTTCAAAGGCATGACCGGCAAACATAAAAAAGAAGAGAGTCCGGAAGTCGGCAAAACGGAAGTTAAAGAGCATATGGAACCCGAAGAGAAAGAGGGCAGTTCCCAGTAAATCCCTCCGGGTTAAACCTTTTTATGGGATTTTCCATGAACCAGAACTAAAGGTCAGGGTATTTAAGATAGTCAGGACTATCTTTTTCCCTCAACTTGTTTAGCATGCTTGTTATCTACCTCTTCCTTCTGATTTTTCTGCTCGTTTTATTCATACTTTTTACAGCGATAGGCCTCACTTTCAAGCTCAAGGTTCTGAGTGTGGAAGAAAAGAAAGAGCTGGGAGGAATATTTACTGTAAAATGGCTGTTTTTTTCCCATACTTTTTCAATCAAAGAGCCTAAGGAAAAAAAATTCCTTCCTGAAGAGCCGGTTGAAGAGGAAATGAAAAAAGGAATTGGAGTGGAAACCGGAACTCCACAGGTTAAAAAAAGGCCTGAACAAGCTGAAAGCAGAAAAGAAGACAATCTAAAAGCAGAACTCAAAATGCAGATGGAAAAAGATAGGGAGCCTGGAGAAAAGAAACCTGAAGAGGAAACAGTAATTATTGAGGGTAAAGAGAAAATTGAAATTAAAGAACAGGCTGAAGGCAAAGAGAAAATTACGGTTGAAGAATGGGCTGAAGGCAAAGAGAAAATTACGGTTGAAGAATGGGCTGAGGGCAAAGAGAAAATTCCGATTAAAGAAAAAACTGAGGGCAAAGAGAAAAGAGGGATATTTGCCCGGATAAGAAGGAAAAAAAGAGCTGGTACGGAAGGTGAGGTAGAGGCAAAGAAAGGAATGACCACCCGGGAAAAACTTCACTGGGGTCTGGAAGCTTACAAAGCCCTTCGAAAACCTCTGTTACGTCTGTTTTCCGATATGTTTAACGCAATAAAAATCAAAAACCTGAAAGCTGACCTTACTTTCGGTCTTTCCGACCCCGCAGATACAGGGATGCTTTGTGGGGTTATACATACTCTTCTTGGAACAGTTTACAGCCGCTGCCGGAGCTGTAGTTTTTCTGTATGTCCTGTGTTTATGGAGTCACTGCTGGATTTTCGGGGGAGTGCGGAGATCCGTATAAAAATATATTCACTGATTTTTCCATTCCTTAAATTTATATTTAACGGGAAAACTTTATCTTTTACTTATTTGATTGTTAAGGAAAAACTTCGGAGTAGTTCGAAGGTTAACTCCTAAGCTTTATGAATAAGCAATGAGGATACAGATGAATATGATTAATGTAATGTCACCATCCAGACTGCATCTTACCCTTATTGATCTCAATGCAGAGATCGGCAGGGTCGATGGGGGGGTAGGAATTACTCTCGAGTCACCAAGCCTGGAAATTTCGGCAGCTGAAGCGGATGTTGTCGAAGTGGTGGGGGATTCTCTTCTCGCAGGCAGGATGTTAAAAGCAGCAAAAGCTGTGCTTCCTGAAGGGAAAGGCATCAGGATTCATATTAATAGGGATCTTTCTGACCATGTAGGGCTTGGCTCCGGAACCCAGGCTGCACTTTCTGCCGCAGCAGCTGTAAATGAAATTTACGGGCTTGGAAAAAGTGTCCGGGAACTCGCAGTTGCTGTCGGTAGAGGCGGGACTTCCGGAATCGGGGTTGCTGCTTTCGAAAGTGGAGGTTTCATCCTGGATGGGGGGCACAAATTCAGGGATAAAGGTGCATTTTCTCCTTCCGCGGCCAGCCGTATGCCTCCAGGGCCCGTGCTTTTCAGGAGGGACTTTCCTGATTGGCATATTGTCCTTGCAATTCCCAATACCAAAGGTGTCCATGACGCAGAAGAAGTCGATATTTTCAAAAAAGTCTGTCCCATCCCTCTTAAGGAAGTCCAGGAACTCTCTCATGTAATTCTCATGCAGATGCTCCCTGCGCTAATCGAAGAAGATCTGGAAAGTTTCGGCAGGGCAGTCAACCATTTCCAGACTGTGGGCTTTAAAAAGCGGGAAGTTGAACTTCAGCCCCGACCTGTACTCGATGCCATGAAATATATGCAGGACAACGGAGCCAGTGGTTCAGGAGTCAGTTCTTTCGGGCCAGTAGTCTACGGGATTGTCGGAAGTCCGGGAGAAGGCAAAAAACTCCAGAAAGAAGTCCAGAGTATGCTGGATGAATCACTTGGTGGAGAAGTACTGCTTACAAAGGCAAAGAATCGGGGCGCGGATATCTTCGGAGGCTCCAATTGAAAATCAACACCTGGTTTGGAGTCCTTGAGATAGGCAGCAAAGGAGAAGTCCTTGCCTCTGACTCTTTTCCAAAAGATATAAGAGAGCTTGCACTCCGTTCCCTCTCTTTGAGGGACAGCAGGCAGAATCTTCCTCCCGAAGGTTTTGACCTGAAAGCTGCAGCTATCGAGTGCAAGTTTGTAGATTCCCTTTCTGAATATTATTCCCTTTTACATGAAGTCACGCTGGAAGCTGCAAAACATCAGGTCTCAGAAGCTCTTACCCCTGACCAGCGCATAGTTCAGGCAGTAGAAGCCCTGGATGACATCAATGAAACCACCAACTCCCTTTCGGAAAGGCTTTTTGAGTGGTACGGGGGCTATTTCCCCGAAAGCGGGCTCAATGGGGAAGCTCTTGCGCTTTTTATTGTAAAATACGGCTCCCGTGAAAATGTTACTCCCGATGATCCTCTTTACTTAAAAGCCAGGGATTCCATGGGTGCAAAACTCGAAGCTGCAGATGAAGTGCTCCTTAAAGGTTTTGCAGAGAACGTATGCAGTCTCTATGAACGGCGGAAGCAGATCGAAGCTTACATCGAGAGCAGTATGGAAATCCTTGCACCCAACCTGACCATAACAGCGGGGCCCATGCTCGGGGCAAGGCTCATAAGCATTGCAGGCAGCCTTGAAAAACTTGCTGCTTTTCCGTCCAGTACTATTCAGGTTATCGGGGCCAGCAAGGCCCTCTTCAAACACCTCCGGGAAAGGGCTCCGTCCCCAAAGCACGGGATAATCTACAGCCATCCCCTTGTCAATACCTCTCCATGGTGGGTGCGGGGAAAAGTCGCAAGAGCTCTTGCAGCAAAACTTTCCCTTGCCGCTCGAATCGACTTTTACTCCGGGAAAATAGATCCTTCTCTGCCAGAGAAACTGGAAGAAAAAATCCAGAAAATACGGGCTTTAAACCCCAGGCCTCCACAAAAAAGGCCGGAAAGTGGGGCAAAACCAAAGAAAAAGAGGAGGAAGTAAATGACTGACGTAAGGAAGCTTTCCGATGGGATTTTTGAGGTTACGAAGGGCAAAAAGCAGCTTGCCACAAAGAACCTGGACCCGGGAAAGACTGTTTACGGAGAAAAGCTAATTCCGGTTGAAGGGGTCGAGTACCGTACCTGGGACCCTCGCCGGAGTAAGCTTGGAGCCATGGTCCTCAAGAAGTTCAATATCCCCCTTAAGGAGGATTCAAAGGTGCTCTACCTGGGGGCAGCTTCAGGTACAACGGTCAGCCACGTCTCTGATATCGTCTCTGAAGGGGCAGTATACGCTGTTGAATTTGCTCCAAGAAGCATGCGCGACTTCATAGGGCTTGCTTCCCGGCGCAAAAACATTTTCCCTCTCCTTGCTGATGCGGGAAAACCGGACAGTTACGCCCATATTGTTGAGCCTGTAGACCTAATCTTTCAGGATGTTGCCCAGCCCAATCAGGCCGAAATCGCTGCAAGAAATGCTGCACGCTTTTTGAATGAAGGCGGGCATCTCCTGCTTTCTATTAAGGCTCGCAGCATCGACACTGCGGCAAACCCGAAGGAAGTCTTCACGGAAGAAGTAAAAAAGCTTGAGCAGGCTTTCGAACCCAGATTCGAAATCCTGATGGCCAGGGATCTTATGCCTTACCATGAAGATCACCTTGGAGTTCTGGCAAAGTTAAAGGAGTGAATCCTGCTCTTCCGGAATGCTGAATTTTTCGGAAATTCGTGAACTGCCCCCAGGCTAAAACCCAGGGGGTTTACGCTTCTTTTTCTAAACCCTCAGCAGGAAACCCGTTAAATCTTTAGATCTAGCGAGTAGTTGGCTTGATCAGGATTCTCTGAATGGTAGTATAAGTTACTTTCACAGAGGCTATTTTCATGGAGATTTTTAATAAAAGCTGCTCTGGCTGCTTCATCTCCTTATATTCACAAGCAGCCTTTTTTTCGTGACCGGAATTAGCTTCTTCCACTCGACGATGGCATCTTCGTAAAACTTATATTCGTCTACAGTTTTATCCGAGAATTTGCCGTCCACCTCATATACATAAAAACCCTCTTCCCCGTCCGTAGAGACAACTTTTATCCTGTCTCCCATTTCCCTTACTTCGACAGCGGCTACGTTTTTCAAAGCTTCAAGCAGACTCGTACCTTCCTCTACCTCAAGCTTCCTGTTTTCTGCAAAGCGGTCCAGGAAAGAATATACATTGTTCAGTTTTATGCTTATCATATGAGTATTCCCGAACTTTTTTCTTTCTATAAGTTCGGCTTTTTCCAGGATTTTTACATGTTTTGCAGCTACGGGCACGGAAATCCCTATTTCCCTAGCAAGGCCGGAGATATGCTTATCCCCTTCACTCAGAAGCTCGAGAATAGAAAGACGGGTGTCGCTTGAGATCGCTTTGAGTAGGTTTTCTCCGCTGCCGTTCATTCCTGAATCCCTCTAATTCTTACTACCATGATGGTCCTGTATTTTACCTCCCTTACTTATAATTATTGCCTCCTCTAAAACAAGTAATGTATATTATCACATCCTTTAATTGCTTTTTTTATCTATTTTTATAACAAATTTACTTTATTTACTGTTCCTTACTTTTTACCATTTAAAAAAACATCTCTGTTAACAGAGTGAATTATTGCATAATTTTTGTTAAATTTTGCTTTTTATTTGTTATTCACTCTGCGCAATCTTATTTTTAATGGATTTTATATTAACTCACTTTCATAGCGATTACTTAACTTTTTTAATTCTTTATCGTCCGCTCTCGCGACGGGGTGCCTGAAATTTAATCTTTAGTTCAAAAAATGTTATCAATCGGCACTTGTTACCCCAAAGGATAACGAACATTACCCAAAAACCAGTTTTTATTTAATTCTACTATAGATGCTCAGAAGGTACTATGGACTCTTCTACGTTGACTGTTATTGGAATTTTAATCGGTATCCTTATCTTCGGGATTAAAACTGGATTAGGTTGTGGATTTTCAAATATCACTACGCGGGAAATTCTTACAATTGCTGGCAGTTACTTTTTTCTTGCCCTTTTATTCGGAAGCGTTGCTGATCACATAAGCCTGGATGCCTTTGAGCGTCTTTCTGCAATGGGTATGGGAGTTCATGTTCTCGTCTCCCTACTCCTTATAGGGGCCGGGATTTACACCCAGAAAAAGTGGAATTCAGGAAAAGATGTTTCCAGACACACTTTCCTGGCTATATCCATGCCCTGTCCGGTCTGCCTGGGAGCTCTTGCGGTATCCTGTATGCTGCTTTCAGAAAGTCTCAACTTTTCCGGGATAAAAATAGGGTTTCTTGTAGGAATTGCTTTTTTTACTGCAGTGGTAGCTTCTTCTTTTCTTTTCAGGTTTGGGAAGACCCGGCTGGGAAAGACTCCCGAAACTATGGGAAGCGCCATGATGCTTCTCGGAATTTATTATCTTTTAGGGGCTCTGCTCATCCCTGCATATATGAAAACAAAACAGATGCAGCTGGCTCCTATGGCTCCGGGAGAATCAGGCATTGTTCCCCTTCTGGCTTTCGGGGTCTTAGTCCTTGCAGGTTTTTTCCTCGGCCATGTGAGGTCTAACCAATGAGCAATATGGATTTGTTATCACAGACGATGTACATATTTTCATCGGCTCTGCTGTATCCGGTAATGATACTTCTGACTATTCTTGTCTTTGTTTCCCTTATCCAATTAGGAGAATTCCTTTCTGAATATTCGAAAAGGAACAGGGACCGGAACACCCTGGAAATTGGTTGCAAAAAAATACGGGACAGTCTTCCTAATTCGGCTTTTTCGGAAGCATCAAGGGCTCTTGAGAGTCTAAAACAAAATTACATGGTCACGTCCTTTGCAAGAGAGGCTGCAAAATACCTCGAAGAGCAGAATTTTCCTGCAATCGAGAAGCTCTCTGAGGAATACGAGATTAAAATGGCAAAACGCCTTGAAAACACGAAGATCAGTTCAACGGTTGCCCCTATGCTCGGACTTATGGGAACGCTTATTCCGCTGGGACCTGCCTTGATAGGGCTTTCACAGGGAGACCTTGAAACCCTGGCACAAAACCTGATGATAGCCTTTGCAACTACCGTTGTAGGGCTCTTTTCTGCCGGAATAGCTTATGTGCTTACCCAGGTAAGGAGGCGCTGGTACTGGGAGGATATGTCGGATATTGATTACATTCTGGACATAATCGAGGAGAAGAGCGGAAATTGATCACTCTCTTAAAAGGAGGAATACTATGCGAAAATCCCGACGGTACAGGCGAACCGGAATTTTAAATGACCCCGATGAGCAAAACCCCATGACCGGGGTTGCCAATCTCTTTGACGTTGCAATGGTCTTTTCAGTTGCGTTACTGGTAGCCCTTGTGATGTCTTACCATCTCCCTGAACTTCTGAGTTCGAACGAGGATATTACAATTGTAAAAAATCCCGGAGCTGAGGATATGAAGATAATTATCAAAGACCAGGGGAAGCCCATAGAAGTCCTGAACATGACTAATAATATCGGTGGGGGTACAGGTGAAGCTCTGGGGACTGCATATAAGCTGGCTGACGGCAGAGTGATTTACGTCCCTGAAGATTCGGAGGGTAATGGTACCTCTGCTTCAACCGATACACCCGCTTCAACCGGTACATCCGCTTCAGATTAATTTTTTTTCCAACGACTTACGTAAGTTTTATTTGTTGTAGCCTGAATCGGTGTAATTTACCTGGGATTCCGTAAAAAGAAGTTTTAAATTCGTATGTGAAACGCGGTGTAAATTAAAATCGCCGTATTTTTTTAGCTGACTCCGAATCCAATTTTTTAAATTCGGCTGAATTGCAAACTTTTGGAATTAATTTATCTGATGAGCCCGGAGGTCTGGTTATTTTTTCTCACAGAGTGCTCCAGGGTTCATGATACATTGTATGGGGATAAATATGCAAGAATATTCTATAATGATATCGATTTCAGTTCTATTGTTTTTGACCTCTTTGTCAACGATTCTGTATTTCTGGAGCCTACCCAGGATTCAGGAAAAAGAAGTTTTAAATTCGTATGTGAAATGCGGCGTAAAATAAAATCGCCGTATTTTTTTCTTTTTACCTGATTCCAAATCCTATTTTTTTAAATTAGGCTTATTCCTGGCTCTTTTTGAATTAAGGTCTGTTTTCCATTCTAAATTAAATAAAAATACTCTCTTCTCCCTATTTTACCCGAATGGCTAACAATCGTGAGCCAAAAACCGTGTTTTATGTATTTTATTCCCTAATGCTCCGAATGTTGAAGGTATTAAACAGAATCGGCTGCCCTGTATTTTTTTGAAAGTTCCAGGGTTGAGTTATACGTCCAAATCGAGAACTTCCGCTCTCAATCTGAAAACTCGATGGCTGTTTCTTTATAAGTTCCGAAAATTAATAAACTTTTAATCAAAAATCGACTAGTGGGCCAGGCATCCTGGTTATTTTTCTGCCGGGGTGCTCCAAGGGTTCATGATACATTGTTTGGGGATAAGATGCGTACGGCACAAAGTAGGTTACTGGTTTTATGTGCAGTGGTCCTTTTACTGCTTGCACAGAATGTATCGGCTGATGATAATCAGGTAAATATTACTTTTATCTGTTATGATGGAAATGCTTTGAATGTAGCAGAGCAGTCCAATCCATACAATGCAAGTATAAATGTAACGTATATTTCGGGGTATTCCGACTTTACTAATACCACTTTTGAAAACCAGGATGTAATATTTACTTATATGCTCTGGTCTCAGTTCAAAGATATCGGGGATGACCTCGAAAGTGCTCATAAAAATGGGACTGCACTCATAGACATTACCTCTATGATGGATCCGACATACATCAACACCTCAAGTTATGATAAGATTCTTGCCGGGACCAAACCATACAATTCTACCGAAGAAAAGTACTTCTACAGCATGGGTCCGAAAGGAGTCCTGCGAGAAAATACCGAAAATTTCCTTATCTATCTCGCAAAAACTTATGGAAACAAACCAGAGCTTACGGATAGCTGGGTTTATCAGGACCCGATCGAATTTCCTGAAGCAGCGCTTTATCACCCTGATGCCCGCTCCTCCTTAAATGAATCCAAACCTGACTGGTTTGAAAACACCACCGATTACCTTGATTGGTACTCGAATGCAACTGGCACAAGTGGGCCACAACATATTTTCGATAAGAGCAAACCCACCATAGGGATCTGGTTCCACGCTTCTGATTATACGGCTGACAACCTTGAAGTCATAGACTACCTTATCCGTGATCTAGAAGGAAAGGGCTGCAACGTAATTGCAGGTTTTGAAACTTTTAATGATATTCATAATTTTTACTTTGATGAAAATGGAGAACCTCTTGTCCAGTGTGTAATTTCTCTCAAGAGTTTCCGGTTGAATTACGAGGATCCTGATGCCGGTGTACAGGAGCTTGAAGACCTTGATGTTCCGGTCTTAAGAGGCATGGTAGTTTCAAATCCTGCCGATTCTACAGACGTAGCTGACGGCAACAGGGGCATTCCCAGCAGTGAGGTTGTGTACAAGACCCTGCTTCCGAGTATTGACGGGATTTTTGAGTACATTGTAATAGGGATTGATAATTACGACTCCGAAACCGGGGAAAGCAGCTACGAACCCCTGCCTGCTCAGGTTGATTGGATGGTCAACAGGTCGATAAACTGGGCGGAACTGAAGTTAAAGGACAACCAGGACAAGAAAGTTGCTGTAATATACTACAACTACCCTTCAGGAAAAGATAACATCGGGGCAAGTTACCTCAATGTTACTCAAAGCATGTTCGACCTTCTCAATGAGATGAATGAAACCGGGTATGAAGTCTCCGGAATTCCGGATAACAGCAGCGAACTCCTGGAAATGATGCAGGCACAGGGCATCAATGCCGGTTCCTGGGCTCCCGGCGTCATGAACGAAATGGTGGAAAACAGGACTGAATGGGGACTGCACCTCATACCCATGGAGACCTACAAAGAGTGGTTTGAGTCGGAAATTCCTGAAGATCTGAGGTCTCAGGTAATACAGGAGTGGGGAGAACCCTGGGCTGAAGACCTTCCTCAGAATAAGACCCTCATGATCTATGAGAACGAGACAGGGCAGTATATTGTAATCCCTTCCGTACGTTTCGGAGATGTCTGGCTCATGCCCCAGCCTGCAAGAGGTTTCCTGCAAAATGACGACACCCTTTATCACAGCAGCCTTGTGCCACCTCCGCACCAGTACATAGCTTTCTACCTCTGGCTGAACCATGAATGGCAGCCTGATGCAATCATTCATATGGGAACTCACGGTACGCATGAATGGCTTCCGGGTGCTACTTACGGTATGAACCGGACTTCCGATTGGGCGCCTTTACTGCTGCAGGACCTTCCAAACATCTATCCTTACATAGTTGCAAATGTGGGAGAAGGGCTGACCGCCGAGTACAGGGGCAATGCCCTGATTATCGACCACCTGACTCCAACCCTTGAACGCAGCGGGCTTTATGGGGAATTGCTTAACCTTTCAATCAGTGTGGAGCAGTATTATGATCCTGGAATTTCTGCACAGACAAGGGCAGGGTACCAGACAGCCATAATCGACCAGATAATCGCACTTAACCTGGACGTTGACCTGGGAATCGAGAATGCGACTGCGCTTCGGGACTATAATGAAGAGGAGTTTACTTCTTTTGTAAAAGATGTCCTGCACGAGTATCTGGAAGATGTGGAGGGAGAAAACATTCCTTACGGGATGCATGTCCTTGGCAGTGTGCCCTCCACAAACCTGACAGACCCTGAAAAAGACGAACTTTCCGGAATGGTAAGGTCCATGCTTGGAGGAGACTTCGAGGACAACGTCACTGCTGCCTTCTATCCGGAATCTGTTTACCCTCTCGGGATTCCATCAAATGATACGAAAGTTAACAGGCTTGTCTGGGAAGTCGTGACCAATAATACGGAGGTTTCAACGGCTCAACTTGACGTTTATGGGTCAACAAACAGTTCTGTTACATTTGATCTTGAACAGGGGCTGGAGTATAGAGATCGGCTTCTTGACAGTGACGTAGAGATTGACAGAATCCTTTCAGCCCTGAACGGAGGCTTTATCCCTCCCGGGCCGGGAACGGATCCTGTTATGAACCCGGATGCAGCACCTACGGGGCGCAACTTCTACGGTATTAACTCAAAACTCTATCCTTCAAAGGCAACCTGGGAGCTCGGAAAATCCCTTGCAATCCAGCTGCTTGAGGACTATCACGATAAGTACGGAGAATATCCGGAAAAGGTTTCATTCTCAAGGTTCGGGGTAGAGTTTATCCGCGACCACGGGACTCTGGAAGCCGAAGTGCTTTACATGCTCGGGGTACAGCCGGTCTGGAACGAGTACGGATATGTAACCGGGGTTGAGGCTATCCCTGAAGAGGAGCTGCTGCCTAACTATGATCCGGCAAAGCCTGGAAGGCCAAGGATTGACGTTGTATATACAACTGCGGGTATGAGGGACGCTTTCCCGGATAAGATCAAAATGGTAGATCGCGCTGTGAAACTTGCAAGTTCACTTCCTGCCGGAAACTATCCAAACTACGTAAACGACAGCGCCCTTGCAATATATGATTCCCTGCTTGCGGCAGGATATGACAATGAAACCGCAACCAAGCTCTCCACAATGCGCTGCTTTGCAGTAATGGACGGGACTTATGAAATAGGGGTCTCAAACGCTATCAGTGCAAGCGGGAGCTGGGACGACGAAGCGACGATTGCAAATGTATACCTGGACAAGATGGGGTATGCTTATGGGGAAGATTTCTGGGGTATCAAATCCAGGGAACTTCTTGAAGGCAACCTGAAAAACGTTGAAGCCTCCGTACATTCTGACTCTTCAAACCTTTACGATACTCTTGACAACGACGACTTCTTCCAGTACTTCGGTGGCCTGAACCTGGCAACAAGGCATGTCAGGGGAGACGGAAGAACTCCCGAGATGTACGTTTCGGATACCAGAGACCCTGAAAGGGCTCAGATGGCAGGAATGGGGGAGTACCTTAGCAAGAACCTGAGGTCCAGGTATTTCAATGAGAAGTGGATTGAAGGGATGCAGGGCGCCGGGTATTCAGGTGGCAGGATGATGTCCGAGTTCGTAAACAACCTTTTCGGCTGGGAGGTCAGCGATCCTGATCTTGTGGATGACAGCGTCTGGGAGCAGACATATGAGACCTATGTTAATGACCCCTCCATGAAAGAATGGTTCAAGCAGAACAATCCAGATGCTTACCAGTCGATAACAGCCAGAATGCTCGAAGCTGTCAGGCACGAATACTGGAAACCTTCGGACGAGGTTATCGAAAGCCTCGCAAAAGAGTATGAAGAATCGGTGGCTGAAAACGGAGCTTCCTGCTGCCACCATACCTGCGGAAACCCCCTGCTTAACGAGTTCGTAAGCGGGATGGTATCTGTCCCTGGCTACTCTGAACAACTGAACGCAGCAACCCAATCCGAAACTCAGGAAGCCGCAGAAGAGACCCAGAGAAGCAGTAGTAGTAGCAGCAAAGGGCATCAGACGAGCGTTGCCGAAAAACTCAACCAGACAACCAGAGCAAACTCCGAATCCGCAGAAAGCAATCAGACTGTTCAGGATTCAGATGCAGGGTATGGTGTTGATTCTCCCGAACCTGTTCCTGATGTCCAAAAGGCCTCTGACTCCGATTATGTTGAAGGCTATGAGATGCAGAAAGATCCGGTCGAAGAATCCGAAAATGGAGGCATGTCCTTCTCGGGATCTGATATTTTCGGGATTCTCTTCGTGATTGTAGCAGTGGGGGGAATTTACCTGGGATTCCGTAAAAAGAATATGTAAAATACGATGGAAGGAGAGCACTTTTCATTCTGTGTTCTTTTCCTTTCCTTTTTAACCCTCTTTTTTATTCTCTTCCTTTTTTATTCTCTTCCTTTTTTATTCTCTTCCTTTTTTCAACTCTTTTTCGGGAAAGGCCGCTCTTCTGCATCGGGCGTTACATGAATAACATGATAAAGCGAATGACGTTGCACTGATTAAAATATTCGGGATCTAATTCTCTTTTAAATAATGTCCAATATGTAACGGTAGACGATCGTTAATTTCTCTATTTTTGTTATCTTTATGGCTAATAACTATTATCCAAAATCGCAGTTTTTTATGTAAGTAAAGTAAACTTGCGTTCAAATAATCTGATATGTTTGTGTTTTGAGGTGAACAGTTGACAATTTATTGAGGCTATAGCTATCTAAAACATCTTTCAATATTCACATTTGAATGGTGTTTTTCTCTAAATTAATTAGTAAAGTTTACTTTTGTTGTTGATTTGCGGTGTACTTTTATTTCTCTGTAGATCTGATTTGCCTTGTCTGCCGGCGGAGATCTAAAGCTGAAATTTAGGAGTTTCCTGCAAGCAGCATACAGAATCAAGATCTTAGTAATTTTTTACACAGTAACATATTTAATTATTCTGGAGTAGGGATTATGAAAGAACAGTTGAATAACAAAAGAAACCCTCTTAATGAAAGAATTAAAGCTTCCGGATTGATAATTTTAATCCTTTTAATGCTGTTTTCTACTTCTCCGGCAGCAGGAAGTGAAGCCATCCAGTATGAACTTGTTGCCAACACTACCAGTGATGCTGAAGGCAACTACCTGCTTTCCGGGATTCCCGACGGAAACTATACGCTTGTTGCTCTTTACAACGAGGACAAATGGCGCCGTGCCGATGAACAAATACAGGTGCAGGGCACGGATCTTTCGGTAAATCTTGATACCTCAAGCAGGGATATCGATGCAAATGAATCCCAGGCTCTTCTTGACCTCCCTGGCAGTGGGGTTGACCTGACGGGGAGTGCTGCAATCAGCGGGCTTACCCGGCAGAAAAAGATGGGTGAAGACCCTGTATCTCTGGGTTTCACAGACGTTCTTTTGTTAAGGGAAGTGGTAAAAGAAACCCCTAATAACTCCGTCACAGGCCAGCATCTGGATATTGCCATCGTGACCGGGTACCGGAGCCATGAGCTTCCACTCAAGAACCTTGCAGAGGAGGTCAACACTAACAGCGGCCTGAACCTTTCCCTTAGTTGTTTTATGGCTGACTACGTGATGGAAAATAACGTTGACCTGAGCGGGATGGACATCATTTACATCAACATGCTCAGCCCCTCAACAGCCCAGAAGCTCACACCCACTGTGGATATGGCGATTGCTAACGGGTGTGTGGTTATTGACGATGACACTCTTCTGAATGAGAGCATCCCGCTTTCTGCAGACCAGATCGAGGGCTACAGGGAAAAGCTGAACAATTACTGGCTTAACGGAGCTTATGACCAGAGTAACCTGAAAAACCTTGTATTCTGTATCTCCAACGACTGCTGCGGCAGGTCTGACCTCCTGTATGAGGACCCTCACACTCTTCCTGAAAGGGCGATCTACCACACTAATATGACCGGTTACTTTACCGATTCTCTGGATACCTACCTTGCCTGGTACTCTAACAGAAGCGACGGGGGGCATGTCTACGATCCGGCAAAGCCCACCGTTGCAATTACCATGTACCAGAGTTATTTCCCCTTCCAGATTGAGCCCATCGATGCTTTGATTTCAGAACTGGAAACCAGGGGTTACAATGTTATTGCCACTTACGGGTCCGATTCCCTTTCCTCTGGAGACTTTTTCAAGCAGGGGGATGATGTCCTTGTGGATGCAATTATTTCGTTTACTTACTTTGGCAACAAGTTTGATGCTGAAGGGCTCGATGCGCCTGTAATCAACGGCATTGTTAACAATTACATGAACAGGACCGAGTATGAAGCCAGCAGCAACCCGCTTCCTGCAGATAAGATGATGAAGCTCGATTTGCAGGAACTCTGGGGGGCTATTGACCCGGTAATAATGGCTTCAACGGAACTGGACGCGGAGACCGAGACCGAAGTGTCAGTTTCCATAGACTATCAGGTGGACTGGCTCGTTGACCGCGTCGAAAGCTGGGTGAATTTAGGGGAAATTCCGGAATCCGATAAAAAAGTTGCTATAATTTATTATAACCACGGAGGGGGAAAGGATAACATAGGGGCTTCCTATCTCGATGTCGTCCCCAGCATATCCAGCCTGCTTGGCGCTATGGCTGCCGACGGATATGACCTGAATGAAAGCCAGGTCCCTAACCAGACCGAACTCCTTGACCTGATGCTTACTCAGGGTATTAACATAGGGACCTGGGCTCCGGGGGAACTTCAGAAGCTGGTTGATACAGGCAAAATAGTTCTCGTCCCGGAAAGCACCTATGAGGGATGGTTCTCTGAGCTCCCTCAAGAGAGGCAGCAGAAGGTCATTGATCAATGGGGCCCGGCACCCGGGAAGATCATGGTCTGGGCAAACGAAAGTGGAAAATATCTCGTAATTCCCAGAATCGAGGTCGGAGATAATGTGCTTCTGGCTCCGCAGCCTTCAAGAGGCTGGCTTGATGACAATAATGCTCTCTATCACGACAAGGACCTGCCTCCTCACCACCAGTACATTGCATTCTACCTCTGGCTTCAGCATTCTGAGGAAGAAGGTGGATTCGGCAGTAATGCCCTGGTTCACTTTGGCAGGCACGGGACTCAGGAATGGCTGCCTGGCAAACAGTTCGGACTTTCGCGGTATGACTGGCCTTCCCTTATGATCGGGGATTTGCCTGTGATTTATCCTTACGTTATGGACGGGCTTGGAGAAGGCAATGAGGCAAAGCGCAGAGGAGGGGCAGTCATCGTCGATCACCTTGTCCCTCCGATTATTTCAGCAGGAAGTTATGGGGCTTACGCAAACCTGAGTACAGCTATCCAGAACTATGAACAGGCAGTGGCAGACGACTCTTTGAAATCAGCCCACAGGTCTGAAGTTTTAAACCTGACCCGATCCCTTCACCTGGATGAAGAATTCAACATGACAGAGGCTGAAAACAACGAGAATTACTTTAATACAACTTTCCTGGAAGGGCTCGAAGCCCTGCTGGATGAGTACAAAAGCCAGTCAATGCCTTACGGGCTGCATATCCTGGGCACAAGCCCTAAAGGAGAGCAGCTTGTGGGTATGGTAAATTCAATGCTCGGTGCCGATTTTACTGATTCTGTTCACGAATTCAATGAAACCGAAGGTGCCCAGCTCTATCTGCTGGACCTGGTCCTGAACCGGGGGGTCAATTCCACGGATGCTCAGATGCAGGTGCTCGGGACAGGCAATGAAACCGTCAATAACTTCCTTGCCAGTGCGGAAGAATATGCTGCAAACCTGGCTCTTGGGGAGGAGGAAATCTCGCAGGTCCTCAATGCTCTGGATGGCAGGTTCATCCCCGGAAACCTGGGAGGTGACCCTGTTAGAAACCCTGAAACTCTGCCTTCGGGAAGAAATTTCTATGCTTTTGACCAGCGGATAGTGCCAACAGAAGCTGCCTGGGCACTTGGGCAGGAGATGGCTGACCAGATGCTTGATGCCTATGTTGCCGAGCACGGGACATACCCGAAAAAGGTAGCTTACATTCTCTGGGCCGGGGAAACCACAAGGCACGAAGGAGTTATGGAGGCAGAGATCCTCTACCTGCTGGGGGTCAAGCCTGTATGGAAAAGTGGCAGGGTAGTTGATGTGGAAGCTATCCCCATGGAGACCCTGGGAAGGCCCAGAGTTGATGTGGTGATTCAGATCTCAGGCCTTTACAGGGACATGTATCCTGACAAGGTGCGCCTGCTGGACAAAGCCGTAAAGCTGGCTTATGCCCAGGAAGATTCTCCCAACTATGTCCGGGAAAATGCTGAAGCTCTGAAAGCCTCTTTGATGAGTGAAGGTTCCCTGAATGAAAGTGATGCCCTGGACCTGGCCCTGTTAAGGATTTTCGGGTCTTCGGACGGAGCCTACGGTACAGGTCTTCCCAATGCGATCGCTGCAAGCGATACCTGGGAGAGCAACGATGTGCTTGCGGACCTTTACATCAGCAAGATGTGCAACGCCTACGGAGAAAACGTCTGGGGTGAAAACCTGAGGGGCCTTTTCGAAAAGAACCTCGCAGGGGTTGAAGCCACAGTGCACAGCCGGAGCACGAACCTCTACGGGACTCTGGACAATGATGATTTCTTCCAGTACATGGGAGGCCTGAATCTCGCAGTCAGCTCCGTTTCGGGAGGAAAGTATCCGGATTCTTTTATCACGAACATGCTGACCGGAGGAGATGAGAAGGTCGAAACTCTGGGACAGTTTCTCGCAAGGGAAACCTATTCCCGTTATTTCAACCCGAAATGGATTGACGGTATGCAGGGGAACGGCTATGCAGGAGCCAGGGAAATGTCAGATTTCATTGAGAACCTCTGGGGCTGGGAAGCCACAAACCCTGATTTGATCAGCGATGAAATGTGGAATCAGGTATATCAGACATATATGGCAGACCAGGAGCTTCGCGAATGGACCCGGCAGAATAATCCCTATGCATACCAGTCCATGACCGCCAGGATGCTGGAGACTGCTCGCAAGGGCAACTGGGATGCTTCGGACGAGGCCCTTGAAAGCCTGGCCGCGGAATATGCAGAGTCCGTGGTCGAAGACGGGGTCACCTGTTGCCACCATACCTGCGGAAATCCCCTCCTCAATGGCTACGTATCGGGCCTGGTTTCTGTGCCCGGTTTCAGTGAAGCAATAGAACAGGCTACACAGGAATCTCTTAAACAGGAAGTGCCTGAAAAACACAGCAGCAGCAAAGGGCATCAGACGAGCGTTGCCGAAAAACTCAACCAGACTGCTAAATCAAACACCGAAGAGCCTGCCAGCAATCCAACTATTGCGGAGAATGATGCCGGTTACGGAGTGGATTCTCCTGAACCTGCACCCGAGGCGAGAGCTTCTTCTGACTCTGATTATGTTGAAGGCTATGAGATGACGAAAGAGTCTGTTGAAAACGAGGAGGAATGGGGAGGCATGTCTTTCTCCGGTGCCGACGTTTTCGGGATCATTTTCGTGCTTGTAGCAGCCGGTGGGATCTACCTGGGGATGCGGAAGAAGAATATGTAAATGAGATCTGAAAAAGGGTAATCCCCTTTTTCTTTTTCAGATAAATTCGAAATTTTTATTCTTTAGTTTGATGATTTTTTATTTCTTGTTTACTGATTAGCTGCGTTGATTTTTTGTTCTTTTTCAGTTGTTGTTTCTTCTTTCTTTTCTTCAATCTCTTTTATGTAGGGCTTAATATCCAGCACAGGTGTCCCGTTGATTGCATCAAGGCCTTTTACATGGAGGATATTACCTTCTACTTTTAAAAGCTCTACAATTGTAAGCCCTATACCGTTAGGGCGATAAGGGCTCCTGCTGGCAAAAACTCCCGAAATTTCCCCGTCATAGCGGCGGCGGTGGATTAGTTTATATCCTTTTGATTTGCTGAAATAAAAGAGGATATACAGTTTTTCAAAGTCTTCTATCCTGTAAAGCCCCTCTACCAGGTCTTTCTTCAGGATGATTTTTGAAACCTGCTGGTAGATCTCTTCATTATACTCCGGCTCAAGGTAGTCATTCTCAACATAGCCTATAGGATTAAACTCGACTTTTTTGGGAATTTTCTCCGTATTTTCATTCATCTTTTGCCTCAAAACAGGAGATGCAGACAATTTCCCCCTTTTTCACCCTTCCCAGGGGTTCCATAAAGCCTTCTCCGCACTTGCTGCATATAAGGGTAGGATAGATTATGGCTTTTTCCGGAGGCTCGATTTCCACTTCACGGACCCATAAAAGTTCTTCTTCTGGCATTTCCAGAACTCTCTGGCTTTTTGCTTCGTGTGAAACCCTAAACTCCTTTGCCTCTTCAGGGCTTGCAATGCCTGCCCTCAGTTTTGCGAACAGCGCAGTGTGCTTTTCGTCCTGGGGGAGTACGTCGGGTTTCAGGGAAATTCTCAGGGCTTTTTTATCCCCTCTCTTGAAAAATGTATATACATGCTTTCCGTGTTCTTTAAAGATGAGATTTCCTTTTCCGCAGGTACAGCCGTTTATTGCCTGAATCGCGTCCACTGCACATGACCGGTTTTCCACAACTGCAACAAGTTCTTCATCTTTGCTCCTGTCCTTGAAACGTTCTGCAGCCAGCATAGCCACTCTGTACCCTATAGAAAGGCCGGGGCAGACATGTCCGTGGAACTTTACAGCAGTATCAAAATTAGCGTCATTGAAATCCAGGTTTTCAGCTCCTACTTTTATTATTTTTCCTGATCTATCAAATTAATTTAATTAACCCGTTTCATATTCTCTGACTACTATTTATAAATTCTGTATTTAATTCTTATTACAAAAAAAGTCTGAAGTATTAATTGCAAATCAATCAATTGCAAATCAATCAATTGCAAATCAATCACTTGAATTGTTTTAAAAACTGTATAATTGTGATGTACCTCTACATCTCTGTAATCTTTTACCCTAATGTTCTGCAGATGTAAGATAAGCCGAGAGTCCGCACGATGTTTTTATTTCTTGTTTAATATAACTATATATTTGCCGTTTTCCGTTCTTGAATTTGTCCGCCTCTATATGGTTGATATTTTTGAATAAAATATAGCCTGAGAGAGTAAAAAGGCCAAAAAGATAAAAGCACAGATAAGAGGCAAAAATTGGGAAGAGGCAAAAATTGGGGAAGACAGAAAAACCAGCAGGAGTGTAAATTATTCCGGAAATTAATTATTTTTAGTCATTTCGTAAAAAAAGTTCAGGCTTTAGATTATTTTATAATTAGGATAATAGGGACCGTAATTTTCCGTCCGAAGGTCCCTACTGATGATCCAACCCCGTTAGACTGAGAGTAAACCCTTTAACCCTCAATCTCTATCATTTTTTATGGTTTCTAATTATATAACATAAACGACATGAAATATTGTTTGCTATTCAAATTGCCCCGACTCTTATTTTTTTTAGCTACCTTCAAAATATTTGTCTCGATCAAATTTTTTATTTCTATCAAAAATTTCAAAATCGTTAAAAACAGTCCCTGATTTTCCTTTTATTTTCCTCCTGAATATTTATTTCAGGATTTGAATCTCTACAATTTGATTTTTTTTTAATCCCGAAAGTTCAAATCTGGTTTTTCGGTTTACAATTTCTCCAATCTGTCCCGTCCCCATTCATAATTTCACCAATTCGGACCCAACTGATTAACTTTATTTGATCAAAATTAAAGAATTCTTAAGAAGTCAAATATCCAGATACTATCTAATAGAAAGTTTTTTTATGGATTAAAACTCTTCCAAAATATTGGCGTTAGAATTGGGAGCCGTTTGCCACCTCTGATCTGGCTCCCAATTGTGTGATTCAACCCCGACGATCAAGAGAAAAACCCCTTAACTCTTAATCGTCAACTTTCTCCTTATGTTATAGATGTATATAACCTAAACGACCTTGAAATTTACTTCCCATTAAATTATTTAACGGCCTCAAAATCAAGTTCTTTTGACTTGAAATTCATTTCTTACATCCTCATTTCTACTGATTTTTCACTCTGTAATATTTATTTGGATTTATACTTTTTTGTTCATACAGTTAATTATAATTTTATTCTACAGATACATCCCTGTCTCCTGCTAATTGATAATGCTTTTTGAATAAAAACGGCTAAAAAATGCGTAAGATATTTAACAAGTATTTGCGTATATATCAAAAACATGAACAGCCAGCTTCTCGAATTAATTTTTCTCTCTGAAAAAAGGAAAGATATTCTTTTATTTTTGCAGGAGGGGCCAAAAACGATCGGAGAAATAAATAAATGTCTGAATGCCAGTGCTGTAGCTGTACTTCCCCAGCTAAAAAAACTAAGGGAAGACTCTCTGGTATTCAAGATAGAAGATGTTTACATCCTGTCTTCTCTTGGCATAGCGGTAGCTGGGAGAATGCAGGCAATGGTGAGTTTATTAAACGTTTTTGGTAATGGCTATGAGTACTGGGCAAACCATGCAATTGAGTGCATACCCCCCTCTTTAAGGAACAGAATTGGAGATCTGGAAAACTGTACATTCTCCGAACCTCCTGACAGGACCCACCTCTTTGAACCTCACAGGGAATTTGTGGAAAACCTTGCAATATCAAGACGGATAAACGGTATTGCCTCCATTTTCCACCCCCTTTACCCTTCTTTTTTTCTTACTTTCGCAAAAAAAGGAGCGGATATCTCTCTTCTTGTAACCCGTCCGGTTTACGAGCGCATAATAGAGGAATATCGAACTGAATTTCGAGAATTTCTGAATTTTGAGAATGCATGTTTCTATGTATGTGACGAAAAAATAGAATTTTCTCATGTTGTTACTGACAGGTTTCTCTCTCTAAGTCTTCCTTTTTCGGGCGGTATTTTTGACCATAAACAGGATGTCATGTGTTTCGATCCCATTGCCCTTCAGTGGGGAGAAGACCTTTTTGCTTACTACAGGGACAGATCAGAAAAAATAACTGAGATCTGAATTTAACTGAGATCTGAATTTAAATGAATCCGGGACTTTATCTCCCGAGGGCGGAAGCAATCGGAAGATAGCTATAAATCGGGCTCTGACTATCCTTTATATTATGGATAAAGTTAAGGAAACCGCAGAAAAGATCCGGACAATGGAAATCCGGGGCGCAGGCAGGATTGCAAAAGCTGCGGCTGAAGCCATCAGGGATTATGCTGCAGGGCTGGAAGCAGCTTCAATGGAGGAGTTTAGTTCCGGTATCCAGGAAGTTTCTAGTTTTCTTATCAGTACCCGCCCCACAGCTGTTTCCCTTCCGAATGCTGTAAAACTTGCTTCGAGATATTCTTCAGGGAGTGTAGAAGAAGCAAGACAGGAAATCATCACAAATGCAAACCTTTTTATTGAAAGAGCAGACCGCGCGCTTGGAAAAATAGGGAAAATCGGGTCAAGAAGAATTCAGGATGGAGATGTTATTATGACCCACTGCAACTCCCATGCTGCTCTTTCCATCATCACTACGGCATTTGAAAACGGAAAGGACATCTCGGTAATCGCTACCGAAAGCCGTCCAAGGCGTCAGGGCTTATTGACAATCCGACACCTTAATGGCTTTGGTATCCCGACAACCCTGATCGTGGACTCTGCCGTACGTTACTATATGAAAGACGTGGACAAAGTTATTGTTGGTGCGGATGCAATTGCAGCCAACGGAGCTCTTGTAAACAAGATCGGGACTTCTCAGCTTGCTCTTGCTGCCCATGAAGCCAGAAAGAGTTTTATGGTAGCTGCCGAGACCTTCAAGTTCAGCCCGAGCACCATTGCAGGAAACCCCATAGAAATCGAAGAAAGGGCTGCAGACGAAGTCGTCGATCCTGCAATTATTGCAGACCTCTCCCACGTACAGGTCAAAAATCCGGCTTTTGACTTTACCCCTGCAGAATACATTGATATGATCGTAACTGATATTGGAATTATCCCGCCTGCGATGGCATATACTGTCATAAAAGAGCACCTGGGCTGGGAACCTGGAGAAATTTGAAGGATTAAATTCTTTTCTTTACTTCTTTTTCCTTTCCTTTTTCTCTCTTCTTTTCTCTTTTTTTCTCTTCCTTATCGCCTTTAATTATCTTTAATCGTCCCGTCCGTGATCCTGAGCACCCTTGAACACTCTTTTGCAACCTCGGGGTCGTGGGTAACCACAAGAATTGTCTGCCCCTTTTTGCTCAACTCCTTGAATGTACGGACAATGGAATCACGGGTTTTACTGTCCACCTCCCCGGTTGGCTCATCTGCAAGAATCAGGGCAGGCCTGTTCGCAAGTGCCCTGGCAATAGAAACCCTCTGCTGCTCACCTCCCGACAGCTCCGAAGGTTTATGATTGAGGCGGTCTCCCAGGCCCAGGTCCTCAAGAAGGGCTTTTGCTCTTTCCTCCCTCTCTTTTTTTGGCACCCTGGAAAAGCGCATGGCAAGTTCCACGTTTTCGAGGGCAGAAAGGGTCGGAATCAGGTTGTAGTGCTGGAAAATAAAACCTATTTTCTCTCTTCTTACGCCGGGAAGCAGTTTTTCCGGAACTGATGTAAGGTCTGTTCCGTCAAGGATGATCTTTCCGTCAGTGGCTTTTTCAAGTGTGCCGATCAGAGCAAGAAGGGTTGATTTTCCTGAGCCCGAGGGTCCCATGATGGCAAGAAGCTCTCCTTTTTGTACGGTTATACAGGCGCAGCGAAGGGCATGGACAGGAATTTTACCCTGGATATAGGTCTTGGAGAGGTTTTCAACCTGCATGATAACTTTCTGTTTGTCGTTACCGGATTTTTCTCTCACAGATTCTTCGTTCCGGACCTCTTTTTTTCCAGATTTTTCTTCCGACATCAGGCTCTCCGTTTTTTCTTCAGGCATGCTTCAAAGCCTCCATAGGACTCATTTTTGAAGCCCTGTAAGCTGGATAAAGCCCGGAAAGAGCGCCAATCAGCAGAGCAAAAATCATGGCAATTATAAGAAGTCTCGGAGTTATCAGGAAAAGGACGATCCTTGTCGTTGCAAGCCAGGCGTTCATGACATAGACAGCCCCAACACCAACCAGGATTCCAAGAATTCCGCCTAAAAAGCCCATGAATGAAGCCTCTCCGAGCGTCAGGAGCAGGATGTCCCGCGTTTCTGCGCCTATGGCTTTCAAAATCCCGAATTCCCGTGTCCTTTCTGCAACGGACATGAGCATCGTATTCATCACGCAAAGCCCGCCTATGATTGCTGCAAGGAGCCCTGAACTGATCGTGATTACGCTGAAAATCATGAAGGACTGCTTTGCCTGCACTTCTAGTTCTCCCGGGGAAAGGGTGCTTGTGCCTTTTACGCTTAATTCGATGCGTTTTGAGAGCATCTCAGCATCCACCCTCTCGTCAGGCACGGCAAAGATATAGGAGACCGAATCGCCCACGTTATACAGGTCCTGGGCAGTCTCAAGGGGAATGATTACGGCATTATCAAAGATCGAGCCGGTATAATCAAGGACTCCGACAACGGTAAAATATTTGTCATGGATTTCAAATTTGCTGCCTGTCTGAAGTCCGTATTCTCTTTTGATGTTGTTTCCGACGACCACACTGTAGGAATCCCCCGGATTAAGAAATCTGCCTGCTTTCAGCTCCACAGGGTAAAGGGCAACGCTGGACTTTTCAGGAGGTACGCCAAGAATTTGTTTTCCTGTCATTCCCATCTTGTCTTCATCAAAGGTGGTCATCAAAAGCCCATAGGCATCTTTTACCCCGGCTACGCGAAGCACATCGCTTACCTTATCGTCCGTGAGCCCTCCGCCAAAGACCCCGCTTTCCGCAAAAACCCGGATCTTGTCGCTGGTTACACTCATGGAACGCTCAAAAGTCTGGTGGAAATTCTCAGACATGGCGCCCATAACTATAACTGCAAAAATCCCGAGGGCTATCCCGCAGATTGTCAGTGCGCTCCGGATTTTCCTGTTAGTTATGTTTCGGATGATCAGGTCAAACATAATGGTCCCGCATATGGATGGATACTTAGCGCCCTTCTTTTTTCCCTTTCCTTTTTCTTCCCTGAAAAACCGCAAAGCACAGGAAAATCCCAAGCGCTGCCTGAAAACCGAATGCCGGAGATTCCTCCGAAGGGTTTATTTCGGCTACGGGCTCAAAAACCCGCAGGACTGTTTCATGGCTGTCCATGATTTCACCTTTCAGGTTTAGCACATAAACCTTCACATTATAGTCCCCTCTGGGAACTCCCTGCCAGATAATTCCTACAGTATCTTCTTTTCCTGCGGTCAGGATATCTGCGGTTTCTTCAAAGACCTGCACATCCCCTTCTTCAGGAGTCAGTACAACCCTGATAATTCCATCAAAGGGCACCTGGGATTTTCCGACGACTGTAACGCTTGCTCCGTATTCATCCACATCGATGTCCGTATCAAGGATTTCTACTTTTTCTTCTGCCCTGAAGTCCGATGTATAGGCTGTAGTAAGGGCAGGGGAATGGGAATGAACCTTCAGGATAGCTGTATAATTTCGGTCTTTTTCGAGAAGGAAAGGCCAATTCATTGCTTTATAGTATGCGTCCGTTACAGGGACGTTTTCCAGGTTTTCGGAGTATATGATGTCCGTGCCGGAAAGGAGTTTAAGGTCCAGGTCTGCAATGCCGGGTTCAGGCACCTGCACGAATCCGAGATTTGCGGAGCTCGTAAGGGTTATCAGAACGGAAGCTTTTTCGGAGTCTGCAGAGAAGTCCACAACTTTCAGGTTTGAGAGATATGGATTTCGGTAAGAAAAAGAAAGCTTCCGGGATTCAAGATTCTGGCTGCCATCCTTTACAAAAAGCTGTGCTGTATAGGAGTCCCTATCTTTTCCAAAGTCCTCTTCAAGCCCCCAGAAAAGGACTTTTGTAACCTCCTGCCCCCTATCTACGGAGCCCAGATGGAAGGTTTCCGATTTCAGAATTTCTTTTCCTGAGCTCAGGGTAAAAACAAGAGAAACGTTCTCAAGGGGTTGTTTAAATCTGACCGTTGCATCGCTCAGGTCATGGTCTGAGAAAAAATCAATAATAAACTCATCATTGATAAGGGTACTTTCTTCTCCGGCAATTGTCCCGTCCATTGCCCCTGAAACAGGACTTGCCTGAACACCGAAGAAAATCAGGAATACAATTAAAGAAAATAAGCGAAAAGTAAACTCTCTCACTTTTAAACAGTTCTTTTTTTCCGACAGACTCAAGCCCGGTTCCTCCTTCTTTCCAAAAGCTGCCGGGAACCAGATTCGGTAACCTATCTGGCTCTCTGCAATATGGATATATGCAGGAACCTCTATGTTTAAGTTTTGATGTTATCCTCTGTTTTTAGTTTGATACACCGGAGAAGGGCTTGAAAGCCCTGGATTCAAGCTTTTTATTTTCTTACTGTAATCCAGGTCCCGCAGGATATAGGAGATTTTTTGGCAGCCTCTCCACCCAGAATTTCTCCAAGCAGGGCAGGGTCCCGGGCATCCATAACAAGGGCATCGAGCTTGCAGCGTTCGATGATCTTTGCGGCTACGGGGTCTACAGGGGATTTGGAGCCAGCCTTCATTTCGATTGCCATAACTATGCTTATGAGTTTTTCAGGTGAGATTGTGTCATATTTGACTGCGCTCGAGTCACAGTTGGGGTCTGAGGAATAAACTCCGTCAATCGAGGTCGCAATTGTCAGCAGGTCTGCCCGCAGATATTCTGCAAGGATTGCAGCCACAGCATCAGTAGTCTGGCCGGGCGTAACCCCTCCCATTACCACGACTTTTCCTGAGTTCATAGCCTTCGAGGCTTCAAGATAGTTTAAAGGAATCTCAGGGTATCCATCGGGTCCGAGAGCTGCAATAAGCAGTCTTGCGTTCAGACGGGTGATCTCAATGCCTATGTAGTCGCAGGTTACTTCATCTGCCCCCATAGCCCGCGCAGCACCTATGTAGTTCCGTGCCGCTTCTCCGCCGCCAGTTATTACAAGCAGCGTGTGCTTTTTTGAGATGTCCCGCAGGACTGTTGCGTATTTTAAAAAACGATCCGAATCAAGGTCTTTTGCGAGAATTGAACCGCCTAATGAGAGTACTATGAGCATGATGATCTCTTCACATTAACAATTCGGATTTTTAAATGTATCGCTGATATTTTCATCGTAGATTACCAAAAACCCCAAATAACGAGAAATCCTAAAGACCTCCCAGACCAATAAACTACTGATAGGGCACTTACCATTAAGATGTTTATTCCTGAATATATAAAATTTCAGGTCTAACTTGGGTGGCGCATGGATCTCACTAATATATTGAAGGCCGTAAAAGAAGGGAAAATGGACCTTGAAACTGCAGAACAGCAGGTCTGCAGTCTGGGTTTTGTTTCCTATTCTAACATTGCAAAACTTGATTCCCACAGGAAAAGCAGGACCGGAGTAATCGAAGCTATTCTTGCCGATTGCAAGGAACCTGAAGATGTTGTGGAAATTGCCAGGATAATGGCAAGAGAAAGTAAAAGGGCTCTGATTACCCGTGTCTCTGCCCCACATCTGGAAGCCTTAATGAGGGCTTTTGGTCCGGAGAAACTCGAATGGAACAGCAGGGCGCGCACGGTGGTTATCCACGATGGCACTCCTGCCCCAAGTACCGGAGGAGTCGTTGGGGTCATATCGGCAGGCACGGCAGATATCCCTGCTGCAGAAGAGGCCAGGGTTATTGCTTCCGAAATGGGCTGTGAAACCGTTGCCGTGTACGATGTTGGGGTTGCCGGCATCCACAGGCTGATCCCGGAACTCCATAAACTCAAACTCAGGAACCCCGGAGCAATCGTTGTTGCAGCCGGAAGAGAGGGAACCCTCCCAACCATAGTCTCAGGGCTTGTCGATGTGCCGGTAATAGGGCTTCCCGTATCCACCGGTTACGGGGCAGGCGGCGGAGGAAAAGCAGCCCTATTGTCAATGCTCCAGTCCTGCTCGACCCTTGCCGTGGTAAATATTGACGCGGGATTTGTTGCAGGGGCTTATGCAGCCAGGATCGCCAATATGATTGCTGCCGCTGCCGGAACACAGGGGGAAACTGAAGAAGCGGAGCAGGATGAAGAACAGGGAGAAAAATAACTGTAGATAAGTTAGAAGTAAAATTCAGGGAGGAACTTTATGAAAACACTGGTCTTTAATCCTTTTTCAGGGGCAGCCGGGGATATGATTCTGGCATGTACTCTCGACCTCGGAGCTGACAGAAAAGCGGTAAAGGAATTGGTTGAAGCTTCGGCGCCCGTATCTATGGATATAAGGGAAGTGATGAAAAAGGGAATTAGAGCCCTGGATGTTCGCATAAACGTGCCTGAAAAAGAGCCTGTCCGGACATACCCGGAAATCGTGGATCTAGTAAAGGCTGCAAAACTTCCTCATAAGGTCGAA
Organism: Methanosarcina sp. 1.H.T.1A.1; assembly: GCF_000979295.1. Taxonomy (NCBI): domain Archaea; kingdom Methanobacteriati; phylum Methanobacteriota; class Methanomicrobia; order Methanosarcinales; family Methanosarcinaceae; genus Methanosarcina; species Methanosarcina sp. 1.H.T.1A.1. The sequence goes on from NZ_JJQY01000048.1 coordinate 31,971, forward strand.
GCAAGTGCTCTTAATATCTTTTTGAAAATGGCCGAAGCCGAAGCCGCAGTCCATGGGCAGCCTGACCTTGAAAAACTCCATTTTCATGAGGTGGGGCAGAGCGATGCCCTTGCCGATGTCATAGGCGCTTCTGCAGCCATCCATTCTCTTAACTGCAGCTCTGTTTTCTGCACCCCTATCAACGTGGGCAGCGGAACAATAGAATGTGCCCACGGAACCCTTCCTGTGCCAGCTCCTGCAACCCTTGAGATTCTCAGAAAGGGGAAACTCTATTTCAGAGGGGGAAATGTGAATCGGGAACTGCTGACCCCTACGGGGGCTGCTATTCTCTCACATTTTGCAAAGCCCGTTGAGTCTTTTCCTCAGGGCAGGGCGATTGCCATCGGATATGGGGCAGGAGACGCCGAGCTTCCGGGACCCAATGTGCTCCAGGGGGTGCTTCTTGAACCTGACGCCCACCTGATTCAGGATATAATTGAGGTTCTTGAGACCAATGCCGACGATGTAAGCGGGGAAGTCCTGGGCAACCTTTTTGAGGAACTGCTCTCGATGGGAGCCAGGGATGTTGCGATTATGCCCGCAACCATGAAAAAAGGAAGGCCTGCCCATATTATCAAGGTCATTTCAAAGCCTGAAGACAGCGCAAAACTCGCCCGGAAGATCATTATTGAAACAGGGTCTCTTGGGGTCAGGGTTATGCCTGCAAGGCACAGGCTCATGGCTGCCCGAAACATCGAAAGGATAAAAATAGAGCTCGAAGGGCAGGAGTTTGAAACCGCAGTCAAGATTGCCAGGGACTCGGAAGGTGTCTTGCTCAATATCTCTGCGGAATTTGAAGATTGCAAAAAGATTGCTAAAGCCAGCGGGATTCCTGTTCGAGAGGTCATGCGCAGGGCAGAAGAGGTTGCAAGAATACTCTTTTCCTGAATACTGCTGAATTACGACGAAAGCTTCAGGAAGAGAAGAAAGGTTTGGCAAAAGAAGACAGATAGAATTAAGACCGATTTAGAATAAGAAGTAAAATAAGAAATTTTGAAGAAAAGTAAAAGTCCGGACATTCAGGCATTTTACTTCTCATTCTTTACTATTTTTTACTTTTTTTCACGATTCCAATCGTGTTTTTACGCTTCTAATCCTGCTGTTTATCGTTGCTGAAGTGTTTGTTTTAATTCAGAGTTTGCCTATCGAGTGCAGGAGTTCTGCATTAAGGACACTTGCACCTGCAGCTCCGCGGATTGTATTGTGCCCCATCGCGATATAGCGGATTCCTTCTCTGATTCTGCCCACCGAAACACTCATGCCTTTTCCCATATTGCGGTCAAGGCGCGGCTGAGGTCTGTCGGCTTCGTCCCGAACTATAAGGGCTTTACGCGGCTCTGATGGGAGTTCTCCAAGTTTCGGGTCGAATTTGAGGAAAGCTTCCCTTACTTCTTCAGGGGTGGGTTCATCCCTCATACCTGCCCAGATAGCTTCCGTGTGCCCATCGATTACAGGGACCCTGTGACAGGAAGCACTGACTTTCATATCTGCAGGCACGATTTCGGATCCATTAAATTCCCCGAGGAGCTTTAAGGTTTCAGTCTCCATTTTCGTCTCTTCGCTTCCTATATAGGGGATAACATTGTCATAGATTGCCATGGCTGAAACTCCGGAAAAACCTGCTCCGGAAATCGCCTGCATTGTTGCTACCTGTACGGTTTCTAGCCCGAACTTCATCAGGGGCTTTAAGGTAACTGTCATGACAATTGTGGAGCAGTTAGGGTTTGTAATAATGTATCCGTCCCAGCCCCTTGTGTCCTGCTGGACCTCGATGAGTCCCAGGTGTTCGGGGTTTACTTCCGGAATTACCAGAGGGATATCCTTTTCCATCCTGTAGGATGATGCATTGCTTGCAACTGCAAACCCGGCTTTTGCAAACTCGGGCTCCACTTTAAGGGCGAGGTCTGCAGGAAGAGCCGAAAAGACCACATCCGCATCAACGGCTTTTGGGTCTACAGGAACAACCTCTATGTTTTCGACACTTTCTGGCATGGCTGTATCCAGCCTCCAGCCTGCCGCTTCTCGATACGTTTTGCCAGCGCTTCTTTCGGACGCTGCAAGGGCTGTAATCTCAAACCAGGGATGGTTTGCAAGTGCTTCTACAAATCTCTGCCCGACAGCGCCTGTGGCGCCTAAAATACCCGCTTTAACTGCTACCATTTAAAAAGCTACCTCCGTAGAGATAAAAAATAATCTGATAAAAAGGAAAAAGAAAAATGGAATAAATAATTTATTCCACGCTGTCTGTTTTTACTCTTGTACTTTGATTGCCTGGTTTGGGCATGCTTCTTCACATGCACCGCACTCTACACATTCGTCCTGGTCAACTACTGCAAGTCCCTTTTCTTCATCGAGGGTAATTGCTTCAGAGGGGCATTCATCGACACAGGTTCCGCATCCTGAACATTCATCTGCATTAACTAATGCTGGCATATTTTTTCACACTCCTATTGATTTGCTCGATATGTACCTGGAAATTAGATAGGTACGTTTTTGAAACTTCCATAGAATATCGAAAAATTTGGTCATAACGCCATTACTCAGATAAACATAAAAACTTATCGCTTTTTAGCAAAAAGCAATTTCTAGGAATCGGAATGAGCTAAGGCTCAAGCTCCCAAAATTTCTGTTTTTGAAAGTCCGTAAAAAGAAGACGGAATAAATGAAGACGGAATATACGAAGGCGGAATAAACGAAGAAGGAATAAATGACGGGGGAATAAATAAAGAAAGAATAAACGAAGAAGGAATAAATGAAGGGGGAATAATTAAAGAATGAATAAAAGAAGGCTGAATAACAGAAGACTGAATAAACGAAGAAGGAATAAACGAAGAAGGGATAAATGAAGGAGGAATAACTAAAGAAGGAATAAAAGAAGAAGGAATAAAAGAAGAAGGAATAAAAGAAGAGGGAATAAAAGAAGAAGGAATATAAGAAAATATGCTTTTTAACATACAGAATCATGCATTGCAATTCCTGAATCCGTAAGGCGGTACATCCCTTCTTCAAACTTGAGGAATCCTTCTTTGAGCAGGAAATCCATATGAAACTTAAAGAAGAAATCGTTTAACCCTGATTCTTCCTTCAGCTGGTTTTCAGGTTTCCCAAAGATACCAACTGTTCGGAGAAGTTTCCTTCTTGCAGGGTTTACGGAAACCTTTTCCATCATCATATGTTCCAGCTTGACAGCTTCGCCTTCTGTAGTTTCTCCCTTTGAGGAGAAATAAGCATCGAGTTCGTCAATTTCATCATGCATATTGAAACTCCACTTCTTATCCTTTAATATCTCAGTTTTTCTAATATTTGATTTTTCTTTACTGATTGAAACCGGATTTTTAAAAATATCCGAAATAATAACGAAATAGATTTTTGAGGTTTTTTTCTATTGATAGAGTGTAAATGCAGTTAAACTTTGATCTTTATTGGTATTCACTTTCTTTCACGCTTTTGCCAATATTTGTCCTCATGCTCACGTCTTTTTCCTGATCCCGTTTATGTTCGTAAGCGTACCGCGATGCTGTTCCTTTCTCTCAAAAGAGGTGTTTGACTCCCTCAGCTTCTCTTCAAGTGTGCTCTCTACTATTCCTGTGAGCTTATCCTTCGGGACCTTTGTAATTGCAGAAAGCAGCCTGAGTTCGAGCTTTTCATTTTTGCGGGGTATAAATTCCACCTGCGGAGATTCTTCTGAGGAAGTCACACTGCCCTTGACCATGAAGTCCGGGAGTTTCAGGGAAAGTTTAACATGCCCTACAAAATCAGAGTTAATTTCCTTCACTCTGTCCCTTATGGTTTGAAGGCTCTCTTCGATAAGGAGCTTGCCTTTTTCAGGGTTAAGATTGCAGGACTCAAGGGTATAGAGAACCGAGTGAGCCGAGACTTCCGAAAGTTCAATTGAATTTTTCTTTTCCTGAGAAGGCTTCCCAATCCCGGGGACTGCAAGATGGATGAGCAGGTTTTCAAACTGTTCATCTCCCAATTTTGCCGAAAATTTCAGGATCCTGGCTTCAGGGTTCAGTTCGGTAAGCATCTGTTCTGTTGCCATGACGATTTCTGCAGGCGCTACGTCTACCTTGTTTATCCCGAGGATTTCAGCTTCCTTTACCTGGGTCTCGATGAACCTTGGAATTTCTTTTGCCTCAGTGCCGAAACGCCCGGGGTCTACTATGGTCACAACCGGAGCAAAGGACAGTTCTGAGAGTCCCATCATTTCGATTTCTTCCCTGATCTGTCCGGGAAAAGCAATTCCTGTTGGTTCGATTATCACAATATCGGGCCTGAACTCTTCTTCAAGAGTCTGAAGCGTGTATTGCATACTGATTCTGAGTGTGCAGCAGATGCAGCCGCTTGTCAATTCTTCAGTTATAATTCCTGGGCGGTTGAGTGTCTCTCCGTCAAGCCCTATTTCTCCGATTTCATTTACGATAATCGCAGTCCGTTTCCCGGCATCGCTAAGCTGCCTGCTGATTTTCTGAATTGCGGTTGTTTTCCCGCTTCCGAGAAAACCCCCTATGATCATGATTTTCATGTTTTTCCTGTCCTTATTATCCTGAAAAAAGATTCTGTGTCGGGCTGACAAATATAATATATTTACTCCTATATATAAAATTGGCAAAGCCTTTTATCCGGGATTTGTTTCATGGACCTTTCCTGAATGAATTTTTCCCTCTCAGGAGCGGTGGTTCGATAGGCTTTCGTTTGATAGGTTTACCAGGGTTCGTGTATCATGGAAATATGCCATTTCTTCCAATACCGAAAAGGAAACCCTTAAAAGAGATGTTTTTTGCAGCAGATGAAAACCAGTGAATAATCGGGCACGATATGCAGATTGATAAACTTTCATTTTTTATTTCACTGTACGCAGGCAGGCCCAGGTGTCGCGCAGGGTGTGGAAAGAAATCCCGATAATAATGTTTACCGTAATTTGGTAACAAAATCCCGATAATAATGTTTACCGTAATTTGGTAACAAAATCACGAAAATAATGTTTACCGTAATTTGGTAACAATATAAATAATTACAGAGAGCGCAAAAAACTACTTTCTGTTGTAACATTCTTCTAAAATGAGGTTTGCGTTCCCATCCTAAAACCTGGAAGTTCTGAACGGCTTTAAGAGATGCTTTTATTTTTGTCTGGGAAGAGATATTGAGGTACTGGACTCACGGGTTGGGAGTTTTTTAGTTTAGGTTTCTTTATCCCTTTACTTGTGGAGTAGACCTTGTACTGGTGTGGGTTGTTGAAGGGACGAGAACGCAAATTATACTATGCACTTCATGTATATAACACCTTTGTATCTTTATGTAACACATAATGTTATTTTATCTTTGTATCCTTATTGCTTCATTATATCTTTAACCCACAGGCCTAATATTATAGAACCATTATTATCTCGCTAAAGCCCCTGGATAAATCAGAATCTTACGCTCTCTTTTTCTCATATTTGCATCTGAGTTTATTCCATATTTGTACCTGAGTTTAAGGATGTTCGGACATGAACGCAGTTTTTTTGTCCTGTGAAATAGGCGTTGAAAATGTATTATAAAATTCGGTTTAAAATGCAGATCCTCAGCAGGTAAGGATGCAAATTACCTGTTAAGTGTAAGGAGGTAGAAAATCTTTTATAGATACTCTGAAACCTGGCAGGTACAGATAAGGTACAGAATAAGTTAATAAGGTCCGAAATTTCATGAAAAAAAAGAATATGCTGGAAAATCCAGCAGAATTGACGGTCTCTTATTTTATTGTCCCTGAGAAGATTCTATTACATTGCCTTCTTCATCAACAATTTTCATTTTGCCGTCTTTCATACTCATTTCGGAAACAATTTCTCCTGACTTGTCATAAGCGGTCCAGAAATAGGTTTCTCCGTCTTCGGACCATAAATATTCAATTTTGGAGGAGTCCTCATCTTCAAGGTTTGTTTCAAAAACAGCTTTGCACATCGGGACTCCATCAACGGTCTCGATCCCGGTGATTTTCATTGTAACTTCTTCGCCTGTCTGGGGGTTTGTTGACTTCCAGGAAGAACCTACAGAACACCAGTCGCTGGAATCTCCGGTGGATACCATTTCCACTTCAACTTCCTCTTCTCCTGCATCCTCAGCAGAATTCTCTTCGTTGCTGAGTTCAACCGACTCTTCAGGACCATTCGTGTCCTCTGCGTTGTTTTCACTGCACCCTGAGGACGCAGCAAAAATGGCACATATGAGTATTACAAGTACTGCAAACCACTTCTTCAACAAAACTCCAATTCCTCCTCGATAAATTTCAAATTTTAAATCGCATTTATTTTATTTATATATGCTGATTTCGATTTTCTCTGGAATAAGCGGCTTTTTTTCAATCCCGAATATATAAATTAATGTCCAAAGAAAAGAATCTTCCTTATTTCGAAGCTGGCCCCAGACTGTTTAAATTATATTTTCAGAAGAATTTATATACTATCTGGTAAAGATGAAAAAAGCCGGAACTACACGAAGAAATAGTTATTTTGAGGAACATCCGAATGCAAGGCACACAAATTACGCCGGAAATTAAAGCTTTTCTTATTTCAATAGGTTCCGTTTCTGTGGACCCTTCGCTTATTCCCAGAGCGCGAGGTTCTACTGCAGGTCCAGGGGCAGGCACCAGCTCCGTCTTTTTCAGATCAGGGAAAAAGCGAGTCAGGCTCAGCGTAAATCAGAACTCTCCGCTTTCCATTGAAGCAGCAGGAGATGACGGAACAGTAGCGCTTTTACATGAAGGAAATGAACTTCTCAGGGGAAAACTTGAGCCTGCCCCTGCCCACTGCCCTGAGCAGGCTTTCATTACGCTCTGTGAGATGTGCATCTTTGATTGCAAATACTGTCCTGTGCCCAAACTTCAGGGGCATGTCAAGAGCGAAGAGGAAGTCCTGAGCATAGTGGATGAGGTCATGAGGGCAGGAACCCTTAAAGCCATCTCTCTTACTTCAGGAGTCGAAACCTCAGTCGAAGGGGAAGTTGAGCGGGTGCTCAAACTGCTTCCTGCCCTCAAAAAATACAATGTTCCCATAGGAGTTTCGGTGTATCCGACAGAGGGCTGTTCCCGCAAATTCTATGATGCCGGAGTTGCCGAAGTAAAATACAATGTTGAAACCATGGACAGAGAGATTTTCCAAAAAGTTTGTGGAGATCTTTCCATTGACTACATTCTTGACAGGCTTAAAGAAGCTGTAGAAATTTTCGGAAAAAACAGGGTATTTAGCAACTTTATAATCGGGCTTGGTGAGAGCGATGCTTCTGTCCGGGAAGGAGTCGAGACCCTTGCAAAGATAGGAGTAATTCCCATCCTTCGCCCGGTAAACCCTCATCCCCTCAGGTCCGGAGACTGTTTTACCGAACGTCCGTCTCCTGAGCGCCTTTTAAAGCTTGCTCAAATGGAGGCTGAAGTCCTGAAGATGTATGGGCTTGATCCCGGGCTAGCAACGACAATGTGCCTGAAATGCACAGGTTGTGACCTTGTGCCCTTCGTAGACTTCTGATTCAGGCACAACTTCTGATTCAGGCATAATTTCTGATTCAGGCATAATTTCTGATTCAGGCATAATTTCATAGAAGGCATTTTTGGTCCGGAGCAACAATCCTCTCTGAGGTCCGGACCCGGGTTTTTAATTTTTTGCTGTTTGAGGATTCTTTAACTCCTTATGACTTTCAAATTTTTTAAGAACTTTTCAATCTCTTACTCTTCTCCAAATAGGGATCCCCCAGTTTCCACTGGAACCTTCTGCAGATTAACTTTTTTTACGATTTGTATTTCTTCCGGATCTATTTATTTTTATCGTTTTCGATATATTTTTCAATTATTTTTCGGATTTTGTTTTCAGGGGAGGAAGCTTCTTTTTCCTTTCTATGGGGTTGCTTTGTTTTTGTGCCTTTACCCTGAGCTATTTCCCTGTTTTATGCCATTATTGTTGCCTGATAGGGGTATATGTCTCTCCTTTTTATCGATTTATTTTCTCCGGGCATCCTTCTTTCTATATGAACATCATTATCCTCTGCTTGTTTCTTTAATTCATCCGGATGCTATTCTCTCTAACTCTCTCGAGAGATATCAATCCCATCAATCTCATGTTTTTGTTCTTTCCGGCAGAATTCTGCAAAGCCCCTTATTTCCACTGGAATCTATGGGTGAACAGAATGTTCTTTTCCTGATCTATACAGGAACAGGGCTCTTATCTGACAATCTTTCAATGAATGGAAAGTCCATTTTGAAAAAAAAGTTCCCTTTGTTGGGAGTCTCGCATCTACCGATTTTGATTGAGATTTCTAACAAGGTCAATATGGTCCCGAGTAATCTCCACTATGTTTCTGGACATATCTCTAATGTGGTTCCAGGGAGTCTCTGGCATCCAGGGAGTCTCTGGCATCCAGGGTGTAGTGAAACTGTCAACAATGTCACTTTCTCTTTTTCCTGTAATATAAATAGAAAACAAAGATTATCAAAATAAAGAACATTACAATGAGGAACTCTTTAGGTACTGTTTGAGTAGTCATTGTAGTAACTGGGCTCGAAACACTGGTCACACTATTTTTTAATGTGGGGGAAATATAAATATTTTTGGCTCTTCGTTATTTTGTATGGGTTGAAAATAATGTTTCAGTTGAAAAATGACTCTACCTAGAAGAGAAACATTGATCTTGAATGTGGTTTTTCCACACTTAATGTTTTCAAATAGTATATGTGTTGTACTCACATTTAGGAAGTTATAAATTACCCACCCGAAATAGTGAAGAGCCTTATTTTTCTATAACTTTTGTAATTCCGAATGAGTTTTTCAACTAAGTGGTATCTGTCATTTAAAGCTTAGTTGAAGTCCTTACGTCAGTTCTTCATTTTTGTTTGTTATGTATCTGAAGGATAATTTTTTCCTGAAAAATAGCTCATCCTTAATTTCTACTGGAAGAAATAACGAGAAATTTCCTGAAAGGTAAATTTCCCGCTCCTGTATATAAAATCAATATCTTAATTAAGTTCCTTACTTTGATTATTTATTAATTTACTTACTTCCTTTAAGCGTCTGGGTTTCAGACATTGCTGCCCAGTTTTATCACTTCTTCTGCAGTCATACCTCCATGGACGATTTTTGCAATTCTCCGCACAAGACCTGTGGGGTCTTCTGCCTGGAAGACGTTTCTTCCTATTGCAACACCACGTCCACCTGCTTCAAGGGAACCCTCGATCATTTCCAGCAGTTCCTTTTCTGACCCCATCTTGGGACCGCCTGCAATAATCACAGGTACGGGGCATCCCTCGACAACCTCTTTGAAAGTTTCAGGGCTTCCGGTGTAGTTTGTTTTGACAATGTCTGCCCCGAGCTCAGCCCCGATTCTGGCCGCATGTTTTACTACATCCACGTCGTATTCGGAACGGACCTTTTTCCCGCGAGGATACATCATCGCAAGAAGAGGGATTCCCCATTCATCACATTTTCCTGCAACATAGCCGAGCCCCTGCAGCATTTCATATTCGTCTTCAGCCCCTATGTTAATATGAACAGATACTGAGTCAGCTCCGACTTTTATGGCTTCTTCTACAGTCGTTACAAGAACTTTATGGTTCGGATCAAGAGCAAGGGAGGTTGAGGCTGAGAGGTGGATTATCAAACCCACATCGTGCCCGTATCCTCTGTGCCCGTGTTTGGCAAGTCCCATGTGCCCTAGTACGGCATTAGCTCCACCTTCGGCAACCTTATTTACAGCGTCCTGAAGGTTTGTAAGCCCTGAAATGGGGCCAGCACCAACTCCATGGTCCATGGGAATGATAATGGCATTACCCGTAGTTCGGTTGAAAATACGCTCCATCCTTACGGATTTCCCTATAGTACTCATAGGGTGTGATATACCGATCTAATAATATATACTTTATCTATATATTTTCTACAGGTGCCTCTTTCCTACGTCAAAATACTGTTTCTCTTCTCAGAAAGCTCATTTTGTATTTTCGTTCTGGTAGACTCCGGAATATCCTTCTTCTACTTCGCTGTTAAGGGTATAGAAAAGGAGCTGCATAATCCTGGCGTTTTTCTTAAGCCTGAAGCCCTCTGAGTTATAAACTACAAGCATAGATTCGCTGCGTCCCCTGTAACCCGCATCCCATACCGCGGTTTCAAGGGTTGCTCCGCAGCGAATAAGACTTGACCTTGGCTTTGCAATTGCAGCCAGGTTCATGGGAATATTTACGATCTCGTTAAAGAGTACTTTATATATCCCCTTCGGAAGGTGAATCCACCCATCGCTCCCGAATTCCAGGGGTTTTGCGTCGGGAACTTTCCTTTCTGAGTTGTCAAAGTCGACAGCTCCCGCACCTTCTATTGTTTTTATCTCTTTCAGGGTCAGCTCAAGCCCGTTTGGCTGGATCTGGGTTTCGATATCAATTGCGTTTTCAAGCAAAGGGGGGTTTGCCTGTATAAGTTTTTTCAGTTCATTGCTGGATAGAAGCGTCATTGGAAACTGTAATTGTAAAGATTCTTTATTACCGTTTCGGACTCTCTATCTTCTCTCTCACTATATTTTTATACAAATTCCTATTATTATTTTAACTATTATTATTTTAGTTATTATTCTGTGCAAGTACTTATGAAAAGGTTTATTGTTTTTGGGTTAATAAGTATGTAAAATAAATAATATCTGTTATGGTTAATAATTTCTTGATAGTATTTTTTATCGTGTTTGATTAAAGGGCTTAAAAGAGGCTGCTAAATATGAAAAAGAGACTGATCACGTGTGGGATTATTTCTATTTTTCTCCTGGTTTTGATGACTGGCTTTGCGCTGGCTACAGCGAATGATCTATTGGTTCCATCTGCAATAACTGATACTGAAGCCTATTCTCAGGATATTGTAATTACTGAACATTCCGGAAAAAATCTAACAGGTTATCAGGTTCCTATCAACCTGAATTCTTTTAACTTTAATTTCTCACAGGCAAAAACAGACGGGTCTGACCTTCGTTTCTTTTCCGGAGGACGAACACTCAGTTACTGGATTGAAACCTGGGACCCGGAAGCTGAAAAAGCTCTTATCTGGGTCAAGATCCCCTTCCTACCTGCGAACAGGAGCACCACGCTTCTTCTGAAGTGCGGAAATCCGGTGGCTGAGGCAGTGAGTAACGGAGAAAAAACCTTCGAATTTTTCGACGGCTTTGAGGGGGATAAACTCCAGGGGCTTGAATGGAACACTGAAAGTGCAGGCGGAGGCATGGTTGAAGTCAAAAATGGCATGTGTAATGTGTCAGCTCCCAAGGTTCATGCTTATGATTCCTCTCTGATCTACAGCAAAGACAGTTTTGGAATTAATTCCATGTTCGTGGTCAAAAGAATGAAGGTTACCACAGGAACCGATGAGAGAGGGCCTCTGCTGAGACAGGGTTTCATAGATCAGATCAGTAACAGGAAAAACGAGATCAAGCACGAGACTGAATTTGCCAATGAGAGCCGTGTGCGTTGGGAGACATCTTACAGGAAGGAGAGGTTTAACACTTTTGACCGGACCGATGTCCGTGTTCCTGAAGGAGAATGGTATACGTCGGGAATCGCCTGGTACGAAGAAAATGACAACCGCAAGATAGCCTGGTTTAAGAACGGAGTCCGGGATGCAAGGATGGATTATGCTTCAAATGATTATATTACAAACCTCCCAATGCATGTTTATCTTTATGCAGCTTCTTATTCCGATGCCTCGAAGAATACGGGCTATATGGCTGTAGACTATGCTTTCGTCCGCAAATTTGTAGAATCCGAGCCATCTGTCAAGTTCGCTTCGGATCAGATCGAAACTGAAACCTCCACAGAAAATATTATTTCCGAACCTGATTCTATTTCCGAATCCGAAACCACCCCTGAGACTGAAGCTCCTGTTCCTGAGGTTTCAGTTACTGAAGAAACCTCTGAAACACCAGTACAGATACAGGAAAACCAGAGTGGAAATGAGACCAAAGTCCCGGAAACCCTGTTCCCCAGGTACAGTGTCGATGTTTCAGGAGTTAAGCTCTCTTCTCCATACGAGCTTGATTTCTCTGCACTTACAAAAGATTTTGATTCCTCCCGAATCGATACCATCTTCCTGAGCATGAACGGTGAAGATGTCTGGCAGTATGAGCGTTTTGTAAAAATGGCTCATGAAGAAGGAATGACAGTGTATGCAGTGCTTTTTGAGGAGCTCAACTGCACAGAAGAAGGAGCTATGAACACCTCTCAGTCTTCTTTGAACGCCATCCTTGACTATAATGAAAAGTCGCTCGCACCTTTTGATGGAATCAACATCTACATGAAAACTTCTCAGGATTCCGATTCTGAAGAGGGCTGTATGGACTATATACCCCTTTTTGAGGCTGCCCGGGAAAAAGCCGGAGAAAAAGTGTCCATTTCAGCAAGTCTTCCTCCCGGTTATGCTACATCAAACGTTGAAAAAATTGCTCCTCTTGTAGATTTCTTTATTGTCAGGGCTTATGACCGTGAGAAGAAAGGCCTGATCTCTGAATCGGATATTGAGGATGCGGTTGCACTCGAGATGGGTGAAATAAGAGGTGTGAACTCAAAAGGAATAATCGAAATTTCCGTAGACGAAGGCTTTGAGGATAAGTATTCAATACAGAACCTTTTTGCTACCCTGGTGGAATATTATTCCAATGATTCGGCTTTTATGGGAGTTTCAATTTCCAATTATGAGACCTACAAAGCCCTGCCTGTGAAGGCCGAACCCGAAGAACCGAAGTCAGCATTACCCGGGTTTGAAACGCTCTCTGTTTTGCTTGCAGGGCTTGGAGCATTTGCTTTTCTTAAGGCAAAGAAAAATTGAAACAAAATCAGGAAAATAGCAGGCTAGTAAAGAGAAATGGGCAAAAGGAAGAACAAAAGAAGGACAAATTAAGAACAAACGAAGAACAAATTAAGAACAAACGAAGAACAAATTAAGAACAAACGAAGAAAAAAAATCTTTTTCTTCCCTTCTTTTTTCTTTTTCAGCCATTTTCCCTTTTTTTCGCATAGCCCCTATTTCCTTCATTTACATTGCTGCATGGATTTGCATTGTTTCATCGTTTGACATCTGGAACCTGCGTGCAGGGTGCTAAAACAGTTTTCTAAATGTTCTGAGTCAAGTTTGGTCGATATGACCATGAAGGCGGAGCAGATTATTATTATAAATTAATTATTATTTTTCAAAATACTGCTATATATAATATCTAATTATATTATATTCCAATAACTCTTGTCCTATTACATTTCCGGGCAGGAAATATTTTCAAATAAAATATCTGTGAGTTTTGTTGGTGGGTAAATCCTGCCTGAACAAAAGAGATACAAAAAACCTGTAAACAAAAACCCTTTCTGACTAGAAACCTGCTTTTCTGACGAGGCACCTGCAGATTATGCAGCTGTTTTCTGGATGAAGCAGGGATCAAAATCAGGGTAGTGGGTTCATTAGCTTTACATTAATCTAAATGGAGTTGGGGGAAGTAGTTTTGATTAAGTACCGAAAGTTAGGAGTGCTTATTTTAAGCCTGATGATATTGTCTGTGTTTGCAGTGTTAAGTGTGACTGCCTTATCTGAGGAAAACGATTCGATTGGAGATGTGCCTGACCTGCCGCTCATCCTGCATGGTGGGCTGGATGTTAATGGAGAACCTGTCTCTGAGGGCTCTGAGATTCTGGCATATTATGAAGGAGAGCTAATTGCAAAAAGTACCGTAGGAGAAGAAGGTAAATACAGCCTGAACCTGAATCTCACTCCTGAAAACTATACTAATATTGAGGCTGTAGAGTTCTATGTCAATGGAAATATAACCAGTTTAAATATACCTGTCTCTGAAATTGAAGCGATTACAACCAAAACTCCGGGAACGATAACTGAAGTTGATCTCGAAGGTTCCGTTTCCTCTGCTGACATAAATACGAGTTCAAGCAGTATGGATTCAAGTAGCAGCAGTGATTCAGAAGGCGATGTAAAAATTGTGAATAAAGATTCTGTATCATCTGAGTATTCCACAGAAGCAGGAAATTCTGAAGAAGCCAGTTTTGCAAAGGGAGTGACAGATAGTTCTGTTGACATGCAGGAGCCTGTTACTCAAGCAGGTGATGAGGAAGGCGAAGATGCTGCAAAAGCAGGTTATTCAATATTCTTCACGGGGTTGCTTTTTGTTACAGCGCTTTTCGGTGCGTTCATGGTCATTAAAAGGTAATCAGCAGAACCAGGCTAACCGATCAAACCAGTAAAACTAAATCAGCAGAATTATTCTCTCTTTTTCTTTTTTTATTTTTGTCTCTATTTATTTTTGTCTCTATTTACTTTTGTCTCTATTTACTTTTTCCCGGGTTTTTCTATCCAAACTGAATAATTTTTTTTTGTAAGAGAAACGTTTTTATCCTGACCAGTCGTTTATACTTTTGCGTAAAAATGTTTTATATTCTGTATTTTAAATTTGAACGGGGGTTCTAGCATTAAAGTTCTCGGATTGGTGGGTAGTCCTAAAGTCGATGGTAATACCTCAAGACTTGTTAATGCAGTTCTTGAGGGAGCTGCGGAAAAGGGGGCAGAAACTGTAGTCTATAACCTTGCCTCTCTTGACATCAAAGGCTGCGATGCCTGCTGCAGGTGCCAGGAGCACGGTTGCTGTGTTATAGATGATGATATGCAGAAACTTTATCGAGAAATTCAGGCTGCAGATGTTCTTGTACTCGGTTCTCCTGTATATATGTGGCAGATGACAGCCCAGACAAAACTCCTTATTGACCGCATGACAGCTTTCTTAAGGCCGGATTTTTCGAGCAGGTTTGACAATAAAAAACTAATCCTTGTCTTTACTCAGGGAATTCAGGATAGGGATGCCTTTAAACCGTATTTCGAATACACAGCAGGTCTTCTTTACTATCTGGGTTTTGATGTTCTGGATACAATCGTTGCAGCAGGCACGGATAAGCTTGAAGTTGAATTCAGGCCCAGGTTGCTGGAGAAAGCAAAGGCCCTTGGGAAATTGGTCTCGGTTTCACACATTCCAGGCCCGGAGTACAGAAAGGTCGAATCAAGTTTGACTGAGTCTCTCTGAAATCTTCTATTTTATCTATTTTGTAGAGGAAATCCGTCTTCAGTCAGATTTTTTCGGAAATATTTTATACCTTTGTTGAATCATCTGTCTAATTTTTTTATTCTTTTTTTCGGAGGAGTATTTCAAGTGAAAGTTTTAGGATTAATTGGAAGTCCGAGAGTAGACGGAAACACCACAAAACTTGTAAATGCAATTCTCGAAGGGGCTGCAGAAAACGGCGCTGAGGTAAGAGCCTACAACCTCTCTAAACTGGATATCAACCCCTGCGAAGGTTGTACGAACTGCAGAACCGAAGGTAAATGCGTAATCGATGATGATATGCAGCAGCTTTATGAAGAAGTCCAGGCAGCTGATGCTGTTGTGCTCGGCTCTCCCCTATATATGTGGGAGATTACAGCCCAGACCAAACTTTTCGTAGACAGGCTGGTTGCATTGCTCAATCCTGATCTTTCCTCCCGTCTTAAGGTTCCCAAAAAACTCGTCCTGGCCTATACCCAGGGTGCCCCAGATCCAGATGCCTTTAAACATTATTTTGCCCATTTAGAAGGCCTATTTTCCTTCATGAACTTCGATGTCAAAGGAAGTATAGTTGCAGCAGGAACCTACACTCCTGAAGATATTCTTCAACAGCCTGAAATCCTTGCACAAGCAAAAGAAATCGGCAAAAGCCTGTAAAACACAAAAAGAGATATTCTATAAATTTATTGCTATGGGAATCTATTTCCCATTCTTTTTATAGGAAATTAATTAAAGAAAGTAATCTGATGTGAAAAATAATCTGGCACGGAAAATAATTTGATAGATTAAAGCCATAAAGCATGAATTCATATTCTGATTTCATGCCGCCTGGCTCCGGATTTTTCAATTTCAAATCTTTTAAATGCGTTTTTACACGCTATTGTCCTTACAAGTTATTGAACTCTTCAGGATACTCTGCAACCCCGCCGGTCCCGTCAAGAGCTCTTTTCTTTTACCCCCGATTAACGTTCCTATAATTAGCAGGATTTATATGTTTGATGTATTCTTTTAAATAAAGTTTAAGAAAATCAGTTTTGGTCTTCAATTCTTTAATTTATCTTTCCCCCTAAAAAGCTGCAAAACGGAGCCCCCATTCATGATCCCCTTTTTCAATGCAGGAAAAATAGCGCTTGGAAGCATTAAAAGTGCAAAGATGCGTTCGACCCTTACGGTGCTTGGAATCGTTATCGGAGTTGCGGCTGTGATTGCAAACGTGTCCCTTGGGGCAAGCTTCAACCAGCACTTTACGAATGAAGTAAACAACATCGGCTCAAATTTCATTTATATTCAGGGGATGCAGCCAAAGCTTTTTTACGACAATCAGCTGAAGATAGTTGAAAATACGCCCGGCGTGTCCGGAGTTTCGCCTTTGAAGTCCCAGACTGCTGAAGTTACGTACATGTCCGAGACCAAAAGCATCATGATAAGCGGGGTAGGGGGAGATTATGATGAGGTTGCAAATACCCAGCTTCGGGAAGGCACCTTTATTAATGATAATGATGGGTATGTCGCAATTATCGGGCACGATATTGCAAACGAAAAGTTTGGCCGGAACATCTCGGCCCGAAACTCCATAGATATAACCTTCAGGGTAGGAGAAGACGAGAAAATCACAAAAACCTTCAAGGTTAAAGGAATTATCCAGAACCCGGATAATACCATGGTCCAGGCGTACAACGATAACGAAGCTGTCCTTATCCCTATTGATGTCATGAATGAGATCCTTGGCGAAACGGACTATGGAGGGGTTTTTGCAATGGCTGAAAACCCTGCAACAATTCAGGATACCTCGGATGAAGTTGACAGGCGCCTTGCCCGGAGCTTCGGGATTTCCGAAAGGGACCTTGAGGACAAAGATTCGCGGCCCTACATGATGGTGAACCAGGCTGAGGTTTTAGAGCAGACTGACATGATGGCAGCAGCACTAAGCTCTTTCCTGACAGCGGTTGCCCTGATTTCCCTTCTTGTAGGCTCCATAGGGATCATGAACATCATGCTCGTAAGCGTTACCGAAAGGACAAGGGAGATAGGAGTGCTCAAATCTCTTGGCTTCACAGGCTTTGACATCCTTTTTCTTTTCATGATCGAGTCAATCCTGCTTGGAGTCTTCGGAGGTATTCTCGGAGGCGCTCTTGGAATTGCAGGCGCATACAGCGTGGAAACCCTCCTTAACCTGCCTGTGGTCTTCCCGTTAAGCCTGATTGTTGCCGGGTTTCTCGTTGCTGTCGCTGTCGGGTTCGTCTCAGGCGTCTATCCCGCAAGAAAAGCCGCAAAAATGAAGCCTGTGGACTCGCTCAGATACGAATAAGATTCTCTAAACTAACCTCAAATTATTGAAAAAAGAGCTTGAAAATTATCAGGGTCAGAACAAAAAGCCCAAGCCCCATCCGGATAAGAACCTTCCCCCGCTCAAAAGGCTCTCTTCTGGCTTTCACTGCTCCATAAATCAGCTGGCCCAGGCCCGGTCCTACCGGGAATATAAGAGGCCAGGTGTAAACCCAGCTTTCCCAGTTTCCTGTTACGTACTGGTAAAAGAGTAGCAGGCCAAACATGTTAAGAGTCCAGCTGAAAGAGGCAATCCATTCTCCAATACGACTCTCTGTTTCCAGGGATGTAGCAAAAAGAAACATTCCGGAAACAACAAGATAGAATGGAAAAGTAAATTTTCCCAGGTGGATTTGCATGGAAACTATCAGGCCAAACACCACCGTAAGAAGAAAAAATACAAGGAAAGCTGTTATTATACTGTGGTCTTTTCTTTTCCCCCGGTTTTCCTTCATGGCACCCCAGACTCACGAATTCTTATTCCTGCAATGTAATTCCTGTTGAATCATTATGCACCACTCTTTTTATGCACCATTCTTTATAATTATGTAGCATACAATACTCCAATAGCACACAATGCTCTTTCCTTTGGGATAAGTCAGGATTTCCCCTGACCCGAAGGATAATAATATTTCCGGCATAATTGAGTTATATGCATAAAGGGGGTTTGTGACTGGCACAAGATAAAATCGAGAAACCAGAAGAGGAATGGAAAAAGGTTCTCACTTCTGAACAATATCACGTTTTGAGGCAGAAAGGTACCGAGAGGCCCTTTTCGGGGGATCTTTATTATAACAAAGAAAAAGGGGTCTATACCTGTGCCGCCTGCGGGCAGGAACTCTTTTCTTCCGATACCAAGTTCGAGTCAGGGACCGGTTGGCCCAGTTTTTCTGATGTTATTGCCAGCGACAAAGTAAGGCTTCAGGAAGACACCAGCCATTTCATGCGCAGGGTTGAAGTTGTCTGCTCCCGCTGCGGAGGGCATCTGGGGCATGTCTTCGATGACGGGCCGAAACCTACGGGAAAACGCTTCTGCATAAATGCCGTTTCCCTTGACTTCAAGAAGAAACCCGAATAAGGAAAATCCGAATAAGGAAAATCTGAATAAGGTAAATTTGAATAAGGTAAATTTGAATAAGGAAAATTCAATTGTGAAATAAGGTCCAAAAGGCCCGAAGGATGAAATCAAGGGAGCTTAAAAGGGGGCTTGAAGAAATCTGAAACCTTCTAAAACACAGGTGGAGCTGGTCGGGTTTATCATCTTTCTGTTTCTTTACCTTGCCCTTTTTAATCTGCTGTTTAGCCTGAAAGGGTATGAATCTCCCATCTTTGCTCCGGGAACCCTTCTTTTTTCCTTTCTCGGATACTGGCTGGCCGGGTACCTGTACGACAGGTATCTGAAATGATGGGCAGTCTTTTGGAGGGAGCCGGCGGGAAAGCCGGCGGGTCGAAAGATAGCATGATTTATCTGACCTGGGCGAGCATTTCTATATAGAATCTTTATCTATGGGTACTTTCATAAGCTTTATTATAAATTACACCAATTTTCAGGGCAGATGTTCGAAGCAATTATTTTTGATGTGGACGGCGTCCTTGTGGATTCCATGCGTTTTCATGCTGACGCATGGGTTGAAGCTTTCCGGGAAGCAGGGATTTCCATCAAAAGGGAAGATATCTATGAAATCGAAGGTGGAAATGACCGGGGAATAGTCAGATCCATCTTCGAAAAATCAGGAAAAAACCCCGGGCCTGAGGATTTTGAGTCTATTCCCCGAAGAAAGCGGGAAATTCTTGACCTCAGCCTGATAAAGCCTTTTGAAGGTGTGGTCAGTTGCCTGGACAAGCTGAGGGATAAGTTTCGGCTCGCCCTGGTCTCAGGTTCAAGCCGTCTGGTTGTGGGGACTGTAATTGAAAATTTCTTTTCCGGCATATTCGAGGTCATTGTCACGGGTTCGGACGTTGAGAACGGAAAACCTGCTCCTGAGCCTTACCTGAAAGCAGTTGAAAAACTCTCCCTGCCGGAGGACGAGTGCCTGGTTGTGGAAAACGCCCCTATGGGAATTGAAGCTGCAAAAAACGCAGGGCTTTACTGTGTGGCGGTTTCAAGTACACTCGGGCCCGAAAGGCTGCAGCATGCAGACCTTATCTTTGAAAACCATGTTGAGCTTTTCAGGTATTTCAAAAGCCTGATTCATGATTGACCTGATTCATGATTGACCTGATGCATGATTGGTCTGATGCATGATTGAATTTTATCTCCAGAGCCGGAAAAATTCAATTCAGGCTACATTTAAGGCAAATGTTCGAAAAGGCTGGAAAAGAGGCTTTTCAGGAGGCATCTGGTCCTGCTTCTTTTTCGAGCAGTTCCCTGATGGCTTTTGGCCCGTCCAGCTCGTTTGCAAGCTTGCGGAGCCGCTCGGTCTTATTCCTATACGCCCTGTCTTCCAGGACTTCCCGGATGCATTCCAGAATGACCGCCGGAGGGGTAGAGTAACTTAGTTTTCTTCCGTAGCCCTCTTCTTCGACCACTTCGGCGTTGCTTTCCTGTTCGTTGTGCCCCTCGTCCGGGAAAGAGATGATCGGGATTCCGAAACTTAAAGCTTCCATCATTGTGCTGTGCCCTCCGGGGGCGATCACGGCATCGGAACTCTTGAAGTAGGGGAAGGGGTCTTTTATGAACTGGAGTACCTGCACGTTTTCCGGAAGATCAGTGAATTTTGAAGGGTCAAGGCTAGGGCCGGAAATGAGAGTGTAGTGGATGCCGGAATCGAGCTTTGCGGTTTCGAGCACTTTCCTGAAAATCGGTTCCCTGTACCCGAAACCTCCAATAAGGGAGATGATGTGGGGCTTTTTGAGGGAGATTTCTTCAACTTCGTCGTACTTTTTCTGGACCAGGGGGCCGCTGTAAAAAAGTTTTTCCCGGATTTTGTGGGTAAAACTCAGGTTCTTCCTGCAGACCGTGTAGGGGAGGGGATAGTCAGGGATGATTATCCTGTCCACCATCTCGAAAATCTGGTTGTACACCTTTTTGGTCAGTTCCCCGAGAAGTCTTATGGGTACACCCCTGCTTTTGAAAAACTCTTCCATGTTCGACTGGTTAAGGATTAGGTAAACGGGGAGCTTGAGGGCTTTTGCGGCAAGGATTCCAAGGTAATAACTGTCCGAAACCACGGCATCAGGGCCAATATCTCTGGTTAGCTTCAGGATTTTTGGCCCACCCAGGAGCTGGGCGTTTTTCAAGGTTGCTTCTACCGACCCTGTGAAGTCTAAAGCTCCTGCTTTTCCCACCAGCTTGATTTCCGAGGGAATGTCGTGGGCCTTATAACCTACCTTTTCGATAAGCTCTTTCGAGTATCCATATGCTCCAAAGTGAACCTCATGCCCTGCACTCATCATTTCTTTCCCCAGGGCAAGGCAGCGGCTTGTGTGGCCAAGCCCTTCCCCGCATATAAAAATTATTATTTTCATCAGCACAACTCCTTTTCTTCCGGCTTCAGGACTACTCACTCAAAGGTTTACTGTCTTCCATCTGTCCACTTTCCTGTAGATGTTGTATTAATGGGCAGATAACTATTCTAAATGATCGGATGCCCAATTAAAATGGGCACGGGCTGCCTGAATTAGTTCTACTGTTGACCATTAAAGTCATATGAATGTAGTAAAACTCCGGGCTAAAGGTTTGCGGGCCAAAAAAGTGAAGAGAATCGAAAAGTACTGAAATGTGCAGAAATGTAATGTGAAAAACAAAAATGTGCAGTATAAAGTAAATGAAACTGGAAAACGAAAAAAAGAGAACTGAGGGCTTATAAGCCGTAGTTCTCCGGAAGGAAGACTTTAACTTCACTCTTGTACTTTGTGAGGCAGTCGTCCATGAATTTGTCCATGTCGTCCGTAAGGGAGTCCAGGGATGCCTTTGCGTCTGCGAGTGCTTTGGTTTCGAACCTGGAGAGTGCGAGCTTGCCTGCAGCACCTTCGCTGACGATGTCACAGCATTCGATTGCAGCGTTCTTTGCTCTGAGGTAGATATCGTTTCCGTCCTTAACAATTGCCTGGCCGACCTTGTATGCGTTGTCGTATGCAAGCACGTAGGACTGGGGGTCTCTGTACCTGTCGGAGAGCATGAAAAGGTCCCTGAGAACTTTTTCGTTCTTGGTTTCAAGAGCGGTGTTCATGAGGGCGCAGTCGTATGCGAGGTTCTCGGACCAGCACTGAACTGTGGTACCACCGAATTCACCGTGGTATTCAACGGACTCGTTGGACCAGCAGTCACAGCACTGCATAATGAGGTTACCCATTACGTCGGAGTGAGCGCAGGTGGAAGTCTTACCTTCCTGGGTCATTGGCATACCGGTGATGGCTTTGACAATGATGTTTTCATAGCCGCAGTCCTTTCCGGGGCCAACTGCACCGCATTCGTATGCGACGAGGGATCTGGGGGCGGAAATTGCCCTTGCGATGATTGCGAGGGTGTGGGCAAGGTTCTTGTCGAGCAGTCCGCCGCCGATGAACATTGCGGTGTTTGCCTGGGCGCAGTCGGTGTCACCAGCTGCTACAGTGCCGGTCTTCTTTGCAATTGCTGCAATGTCGGACCAGATCATTTCCATGTCCATGGAGCCGAGGCAGCCGATTGAGTAGAGCATACCGGGGATATCGTTCCTGAGTACGGCGTGGTCGAATACTTCCTTACCACCCATGCTCTCTACGGAAAGCAGGTCTGCACCGGATTTGGCACACTGTTCAAAGGCTTCGAGGAAGACTGAGTACTTGTCGCCTCTGAGCTGGGGGAATTCTCTGTTCTCACGGATGTCACCAATGGTGTGGCGGAGTGCGCACTTTATGCCGTATTCATCGTGGTATTCTTCCATGATGGTTTTCTGGGCGTGTGCAACTTCTGCTCCCCAGGAGGGGTTGTTGGACATCTGCTGAACGTGTTCAGTTTCAAGGATAATTGCTGGGAAACCGACCTGGACCATTCTTGACATAACGTCGGTTGTGATCCTCTCGTATTCCTTTATGAGTTTTTCCTTGGATGCACCTGCTTCAGGTCTAGGAGCGTAGTTAATTTCAGGAATTGTGTAGCCAGCACCGATCTCAAGGCCAAGGCCTGCCTTTACGGGGTGCTTGGATACACCGAAGCTCATTTCGTCTGCACTTGCATATGCCATTGAAGTGTATCTTGTTGCTGCCATCTCATTCACCTCAGTGCTTGTGGAATTTGTCTCTTAATGCTGCGATATTGTTGGTACCTGCAATGATTGCATCAGCAATCTTGGGGGCGTCAGCTGCTTCTTCACCGTACACACCGAGTGCATACTGGGACACGAAGTCCTGGTTAACTGCGCCGCCACCGCATGCGAATGGAACCTTTAGACCCTTTTCAACGAGCTTGTCGTTAACTTCCTTGAATGCATACATGGTGGTGGTCATGAGTGCAGTACCGGTGACCATGAGAGGCTTGTTTGCAATAACTGATGCAACAACTTCGTCAACAGGGACATCCCTTCCGAGGTCAACCACATCGTAGCCGTTTGCCCTGAGGAGAGCGGTAACGATATTCTTTCCGATGTCGTGAACGTCACCTTCTGCAACGTGGCAGACAACAGTTCCCTTTGTTACAGGGGCAGTTTCGGAGTTTTCCTTACAGAATTCGATACCGTTGAGCATGGCGTCAGCAGACATCATGACGTTAGGGAGGAAAATTACTCCATCATCGTAGAGCTTGGTGACAACGCCCATACCGACCATGAGGGCATCGTCTATGAGGGTGATCGGGTTCTGGCCTGCATCCATTGCTGCCTGGAGACCCTCGATTACATCATCTTCTTCTCCTTCGAAGATGGCTTTTGCAATCGGGTAAACAAATTCGTCTTTAGGATAAAGCTCTTCTGCGGCTTCTTCAGGAGTCATCTCCTTCTCCAGAGCCACATTGTATCTGGTTAATATCTTTTTCAGACTTGCCTCTGTAAAGTCCAACATATTTCTAAACCTCCATTTAGATTAAACAAAAAGGTCCTTGACGTTCCGGATCTGCAGTTTTCCGGATTTATAAGGTCTTGGATGTTCCGGTTTTGCCTTTGTAAAGCTTTTTCTTTCTGTGGTAGTACCCTGAGAAATATCTGAAGTTTCTCTATCTTTGAGGGTGTAAATTCCAGATTTCTGAAGTACAATACCGGTGAAAGAATTTCTTTCTCCTGTTCCCGGAACTTTTCCTTTTTTATTGTAGCTCATGTCTGCATGCTGACATGTGTTTACAGCGTAATTAGGGGAAATTATCCCATATACCATAACCGACGGAAATTTTTTCCTGATTTTTACAGGGCAACACGGGGTCTGAAATTTTGAGGACAAGATGCTATTTTCAACCCTCTAATCTTTCCAGTTCTTCTCTCCTGATAAAGGAGCTCTAAATTTTTGGGGCAAATCTGGAATCTCCTCCTCAACATTTTTCAGGGCATTTTTATTTTTAAACAATCTAACTTTTTTTAAACAATGTCGTTATTTAGATAAAGCCTATTAAAAATTTCAATGTTCATATTTACTCTTTCAGTCACACATATACATTTAATATCCATAGTCGGGGTGCTATTATCTTTTTGAACTCTGGCTAATGATGTCGTTTTTCCTTTAACTTCTCCCTCTTTTCCTCACTGGTAAAAATATTTTATCTTGCCCATATTGCGTTTTAAATTATTCATCCAAATTCTTTTATATAAATGGGCATATCGGTTATCCCCAGTATATGGCGTAAACTCTTCCTCTTATTAAGGTCGTACAGAACCCGAACGGAATGTAAATCTTTATTCGTTCCTGTGCGAACATTACGGTGTCACACGATGCAGATATCCTATATTTACAAAAAAAGAGATAGAAGTGGTTTGAATGAAATCTGAGTTAATAGATGTAGTATTTCGTTCCCAGAAAAGAAGAGACCTCCTCTTACTCCTGGGAGAAGAACCCCGAACAATGGAAGAAATTAAAGTCCTTCTCGATGTTTCTCCCACAGCTATCTTACCCCAGATCAAGAGGTTCACGGACAGTAATCTGGTTATTCACAAAAATGGCAGCTATGAATTGACAGATATGGGGGATCAGGTGTTCAAAAAAGTCAGATCCCTTGTTGACGTCCTAACCCTGGTTGAAAAAGACAACTATTGGATTGAACATGACCTGGGTGGAATCCCTCAGTATCTTCTTGGCAGGATAGGGGATCTTAAGGACTGCAAGCTGGTCAAATCCGATCCCAGCCAGATATTCGAACCGAGTACGGAACTTTTGAAGTTCTTTTCATCTTCCTGCTATCTCATGGTTTTTTCATCCTTTTACAGGCCTGAGTTCCTTCCCCTTTATTCAAAGCTCGGAAGGCTTGATTCAGAGGTTTCCCTTATTTTTACGGAATCGGTACTCGAGAAGTTCCTGCACAACTATGAACGGAAAATAAGGAAATTTGCCACTCTGGAGAACACCGAACTTTTCGTCTGTCAGGATGGTGTAAAAATTGCCGAGCTTATTGTCTCTGATCGCGGGATGATGATTTCTCTCTTTGACAGCCAGGGTAGGTTCTATCACGACTATATGTGCTGTTCCGAGCCTCAGGCTATTTCCTGGGCAAGAGAGCTCTTTGATTTCTATAAATCAAGGTCATTAAAGGTTGAGGGTGAGAAGAGCATTGACAGTGTTATATGCACATCCGAAAACGGAGCTTTATCGGAATCTATGTTGTTAAGCCTTCACTGATATCTACTGATGTATTAGCAGATTTAATACAGGTTTGAAGCTTTAATCCAAAATAAATAAGGTGACTGAGATTCTCCAGATTTGCTGGAATTATTCGAGTTACTGAAATTATTCGAGTTGCTGGAAATTATTCGAGTTGCTGGAAATTATTCGAGTTGCTGGAAATTATTCGAGTTGCTGGAAATTATTCGAGTTGCTGGAAATTATTCGAGTTGCTGGAAATTATCCCGGGTAGCTGAAAAATTCCTGTTCAATCCGAAATAACTCCAAATAATCTTAATTAAGACCTTATTTAATCTCAAATTCCTTTCCTGAGGGAGGCTGAATCGAATGAGTATGGAACTGCAGTTAATAGATACTATTTTCTTTTCGGACAAAAGAAAAAATTTGCTTCTATTCCTGAAGAACGGGCCAAAAACGATTGAAGAGATCAAGACTGAGCTTGAAGTCAGTTCTAGCCCTATTATGGCTCAGATCCGTATCCTGATCAAAGACGGGTTGCTGGTGCAGAAAGACGGCAGTTACGAACTCTCTGTAAAAGGGAAGCTTATAGTTCCCAAAATGGAACCCCTCCTCTCCACATTCCGGGTTTTTGATGAAAACCATGATTACTGGGCAAGGCAGAACCTTAGCACTCTTCCTTCTCACCTGCTTGACCGGATCGGGGAGCTTGGCAAGTGTATGGAGCTTGTGCCCGAGAGAACTCATATCTTTGATTACCCTCCTGAAATCATGGACCCCCTTTACAGATCAAAAACGGTCATGGAAGTCTCTTCGTTTTTCCGCCCGGGGTATCCGGGTCTCTATCTGGACCTTGCGAATAAAGGAGTAGAAGTTTCTCTGGTTCTGGAAAAACCCATATACAGGAAACTGGTTTCCGATCACAGACAGGAGGCCGGAGAGTTCCTGAAAATGGAAAATACGCAGATCTTTGTCTGTGACAATAAAATCGAACTTGCTTCCAGCCTTGTTACGGACCGCTTTATCTCGATATCTATGATCTCAAAGGACGGAAGGTACTATAACCATGAAATGGTGAGCTTTGAAAAAAGCGCTCTTGAATGGGGGAAGGAACTTTTCAACTATTACAGGGAAATGTCTGAGCAGATTACACAGGTTTGAACAGATTATACAAATTTACTTTTTTTCGATTCTAAAAATTAAAGTAGCCTCAAAGCCTAACTTTCTTTATCATGATGAAGCGAGGTTTCCCGGCAATCCTTGACGAAAAGACTGAAATCCTTATTCTGGGCTCCCTTCCCGGTGACGAGTCCCTCCGAAAGCAGCAGTACTATGGAAATCCGGGAAATGATTTCTGGAGGCTGGTCGGCCGCGCAATCGGAGAAAACCTTCAGGATATGGATTATAATACGAGGCTTGAGACTCTGAAACGCAACCGAATCGGGCTCTGGGATGTGTTTAAGGCCGGAAGCCGGGACGGAAGCCAGGACTCTAAAATCAAAGACGAAGAGATAAACCAGTTTTCAATATTAAAGGAAATAGCTCCGGAGCTGAAGCTTGTCTGTTTCAACGGCAAAAAATCAGGGGAATATGAACCTTTCCTGAGAAAAATGGGCTATGAGACTAAAGTCCTGCCCTCTTCAAGCGGGATGAACCGAAGATTTTTTAAAATTAGGGAATCTGAGTGGGAAGCTGCTCTTAAGCGCTAAAAGCTGTTCCTGTCAGCCACCTCACTTTTTCCCACGGGTTCGAATACTGTGGTTTTCGTTCGCAGAGCGAACCTTAAAATGTGAATTCCGGGGATTAGTCGGTCTTTATAGCTCCTATGGGGCAGGCTTCTTCACAGGCTCCGCAGTCCACACATTCATCTTCGTCTACAACTGCATAGCCTTCATTTTCGTCAATAATGATTGCTTCTACAGGGCACTCTTCCACACAGGTCCCGCAGCCTGTACATTCCTCTTTGTTGATTTTTGCCGGCATGAATTTTTACTCCTTTGCTTTGTTTAAGGATAAGTTGGTTCTTCTTTTATATTCCTCTTTATTTATATATTTCTGTGCCAGCTTCTCCTTATCATTTTTACCTGGTGATGGAGCTTCCTTGCCTGAGCTGCAAATTTGTCCCTTTTTCGGCAATCCTTTTAGGAAAGTTCTCTCCAGTTTTTTGTCTCATTTTGAGATATTGGGGATAAATTTTTTGTATACATCTAATTGTTTTTTATTTTATCTCTGCACTGTCAAATCTAATTAAACCATACATCTTAAAAATTCTTATAAAAAATTTCCTTTAAATTGTTCTTAAAGATGAAACTATCTTTAACATCAAAGTTAAGCTTTCAAACTGAAAGCTGCCTCAATATGGATATTTTCTTCTTTTGCTCAGTGTCCGTATTCTATCCATTTTACTGAAGTGTATGTATTAAACATATTGTTAAATTTTAATATATCTTTATAAAATAAAAGAGTATATCTTCTACTGAAAAAGTCTTAAACTCTCTCACAAAATTAAATATGACGATCCTGGTGCATTACATGGACATAACCATAAAAGATCAAAGCCGTAGGGGCCTGGCTAGGGGGATAATTCGCCATTCATCGATTTATTTCCTTATTTTTCTGATTATAGTTTTTACTACCTTTGCAATTGGCTGCATTGAAGATGAGCCCTCTCAAAATGTGTCTGATACTCCTCCGGGTGATCAAAACAGTTCCGAACCCAGCATAGATGAAAATATAGAGAAAACACTGGTGGGACACCAGATCGTATACTATGACATAGCCGGTGAGCCCAGGTATTACAACATCTCCAAAAAAGACATCCGTAATATTGAAAAGTCCGAATCAAACGGGGAAGTCATATGGATCGCAACTGTCGGATATGGGATGCAATGGGAGATACACCTGAACAGTACCGGCGAGTCGATCCTTGAAGAAATCCAATTATTCAGGACCTGAAGAAGGTGTTAGTATAAAAACGAGAATATGTATCTTCTTATTATCTATCTTCTTATTATCTATCTTCTTATTACCCACAACCGGAATCGCAGGCTCGGATGAATTCCATTCGGGTAATGTGACCATTTCTAAGGAACAGGTAAACATCGGACAATGTCCTGTGAACAAAGAAACCCTGTTCGCAGCAAAATACGGGCCTGACTGGAACGTTTCGATAGATCAGGACTCAAACCTGCCGAGAAGAATTGTAGGAAGCAGTATAGAACTTACAGGAGTTTCCGAGAAGGCAGAGCCTGAAGTCAGGAAATTCCTTGCTGATAACAGCCAGATCTTCGGCCTGGATTCCGTAGAACTGGAGCTTATAAAAGATGACCATGACTGCTCGCTGGATGGAAACGGCAGTGGTATAAGCAACATTGTCTACCGGCAGTTGTACAGGGGGATCCCTGTATATTCCTCCAGGATTGGGGTCACTGTAAACGACGGAAAGCTCGTAGCCGTGGATTCCAGCTACTTCCCTGATATAAAGGTCCCTACGAAAGCTTCAATAGATGAACTCCAGGCTCTTTCTGCCGCAGGCAGCGACCTTGGTATTGATATTATACTTCCTGCTGCACCATTGAGTTCGGTCTCGCTGGAAGAACTTTCCGGGCCGGAATCCGGAACTGCCTCTGAGAATAAAGCTGCCAAAGCGGAGCAGGTTTCCCTTGTGATCTATCCTGTGGGAAATGAAGGTAGCTATGAATATCATCTTGCCTACAAAATCGAACTGGCTCCTCTCAGGGATCCCCTGAGCGCCTGGGTTTATTTCGTGGATGCAAATGACGGGCAGATCCTGTACAGGTATGACAGGATGATTTCCCTCACTGTTAACGGAAATGTGACCGGTACAGTGTACCCCGAATGCCCTGCTGACACTCCTATTAATGTTCCTTTCCGGAACCAGAGAGTGTTTACGTTCAACGAAGCAAATGAATCAAATAACGCCCTTTATTCTGGTAGATTTAACAATGGCACAGGGTATGCAGTAACTTTCAATCCTATTAACCTGACCGGCGCAGTCAATTCCAGGTTCAATTTCAGCACAAGATACGATATCGAATTAGATTATGATTATGCATATGCGATTATTTCGGAAGACGGGAATTTATTTTATTCCATAGGAAACTTTACCGGAAGCCAGGATTCCTGGGCCGACGAGTCCATAGACATATCAGCCTATGATGGGAAGCAGGTCTGGATAGGTTTTTTTTACGACACTGATGAAGCTGTTCTAGGGGACGGTTTCTACGCAGACAACATTACAATCTCCAGTGAAAGCGGGGTTGCATTTGCAGATGATCTGGAAAAAGGGGGTGAAAACTGGATATTTAATAAATTCGGTCTAATAAATACATCTCTTAATCCGGTAACAACAACTGACGGGAACGGCTCCTATAACATCACAGGTCTGGAAGGGGGTATTAACCTGTATTCAGAGCTCAGTGGGCCCTACGCGAAGGTTATCAATGAGGATGAAACAGATGCCTTTGTGGAATTTAACCTGACCTCGCCCACATACGACTGGAACTGGGCTGATGTGGATACGTCTTATAAAAGGGAGGAGTCCAATGTATTCTACCATGTTAATGTCATCCATGACTTTTTCACAAAGGGAAGCCCCTTTAACATACACTCCATGGACTATCAGGCAATTGCCACCGTAGAGTACGGGTCGGAAAGCGGGAATGCATTTTCGGATGGGACAAACATCTATTTATTTGCAGCAGGAGGCGCGTATGAATCTACAGCTGTCCTCAGTGATGTTGTCTACCACGAGTATATACATAGCGTTGTTGATCACGTCTATACCACATATCTGCCTTATGAGGGTGAATCCGGAGCCCTTGATGAAGGCTGGGCAGACTATTTTGCATGCACGGTAAACAATAATCCCATAGTGGGGGAGGGATTCTATGTTAGCACTGGCAATGGTTTGAGAAACCTAAACAATACCTATCGGTACCCTGACGATATAGTTGGTGAAGTTCATTATGACAGCCAGATTATATCGGGAGCCATGTGGGACCTTCGGGAGATTCTGGGCGCTGAGCTTGCTGACGAGCTGGTCCTCAGGGGCATGAAACTCGAGCCTCAGGACTTTCAGGAATACCTTGAAGATGTACTGATAGTCGATGATGACAACGCAGATCTCAGCGATGGGACTCCTCATATCAATGCTATCTTTAAGGCATTTTATGTAAACCACGGAATAGATTCGGAATACTTTAATCTCGTTGCCCCGGAGGTTTCCGGAGAGTGTCCCTTAAGCGGCTCATTTACCCCCAACAACACAACGACTATAGCTGCCAATATAACAGATTTGATCGATATAGACTCTTCATCCATTTGCATGACGGTTAATGGGGAACCTGCTTCACTAAAAAACACAGAAATAAATAACGGTTATAGGGTCGAACACATCCCTTCAATACCATACGGGGACGGGGCGGTCACGGTTTGTTTAAATGCCCTGGATGCCGCGGAAAACGATATTTCCCACAGCTGGTCATTCTTCGTGGATACAAAATCCCCAATCTCAAATACTCCGGAGGACATGGAATTTTCAGCAAACAGCACCGCGTACTTCACTGGCTGGAGGCTTTTTGACTCGTATCCGGGATACTATTGGGTATTATGTGACGGGGAACAGGTATTACCCCCTGTGCAGTGGGCAAATGGCACGAATCTCTCAGTTCCGGTGAATACCGATCTCGGGACTGGAGATTTTAACTACACCATAATATACAACGATACTGCCGGAAATTATGGCGTGCAGGACACTGTTATCATAACCATCAATTACTTCGCGGCTCCGGCAATCAACATAATCTCCCCGGTAGAAGGATATTCAACGACATCTGATTCAGTAACGGTTTTTGGAACCGTAAACAGCACAGGATCATTATTCTCGGTTACCGTAAACGGGGTTGATGCAGACCTCTCCCTTGAAGGTTTCAATGGCACATTCACAAAAACAGTGCCTCTCTCCCCGGGCATAAACGCAATATATGCAAATGTCACCGATGAACGAGGAGCCACAAACAAAACTTCCATAAACGTCACAAGAACATCACCTTCAACAGGCAGTGGCGGAAGTAGCGGTGAAAGTAGTGGAAATGGTGGAAGTGGCGGTAGCAGTGGAAGTAGCAGTGGAAGTAGCGGCGGTGGCGGTGGCGGTGGATCTCCTGAGCTCCAGAGTAATGTAGAGATCAAAGAACTTGCCCAGCAGTTCGTGACAAATGGAAACCGTATCAGGTTCGAGTTCAGTCGGGAAGTCACTCCTGTAGTTTATGTGGAATTTGATGCCAAAAAAAGTTTCGGAAAAGTCACAACCATTATTGAAGAACTGAAGGGGAGGTCCATCCTGACCCCTGCCGGGCCTGAAGGAGAAGTCTACAAGTACCTGAACATCTGGGTTGGAAACGGGGGTGTATCAACTCTTGAAAATATAGGCACCCCTGTCATCGGGTTTAAGGTGGAGAAATCCTGGTTGGAGGAAAATGATCTTTTAGAATCCTCTATCAAACTTTGGAGGTATAATGGTGGTGTATGGAACTTACTCCTCCCGGAGAAGGTGAACGAAGATGATGAATCTGTTTATTTCGAGGCCGAGACCTCTGGCTTCTCACCTTTTGCCATAACAGGTGTTGCACAGGAAGAGTCCGGGGTACAGAAAAGTACTCTGGAACTGATCCCGAAGGAAAACCTCACCGATGCTTCAGCCGTGACAGGTGGACAGCCTGTATCCGGTGAGGAGAATGCTGCAGGCCTGGATTTTAGATTTGTAGTGATACTGCTTGCCTGTGCATTCCTGGTTGTGAGGAGGAGAAGCTGAGGCTTCCCTTCCTATTATTTATTCCCAAAAAAGTTGTAACTTTAAATGCCGAATACAGAGGCAAGTTTTTGTATGTAATTTCCCTGATGAACCCGACATTCTTTCCTGAATTAGCTTTCCTCTGGCTGAGAAGAGCATCTTTCCATAAGCTGCTCATATGTCTATGACTCTGTCTTTCCCCAGCATATCAAGGATTTCAAGCAGCTTTCTTTTGAGCCTGTTCTTTTCCCGGATCTCGCTGAGATAAGACTCCCAACCGGCTTTTTGTCCTCCGGCTTCCATAGCATTTCTGACCATCCGGAGATAGATGGAGGCAGATTCGTATGCGTCTACTTTTTTCCTGGCAATGAGTTCCTATGCAATCGTTTTCCATATTTCAATCGCAATTTCCGGATATTTCTCCTGTACAGTGCGGGCAATTTTCTCTCTTCGGGTAAAATACCGGTCTTCTCCCTTTTTTCCCTCATTTTTAGCTTTTTGTACCATCTGGCCACTTCATCGGGATTCTCTTCTTCGATGGCGATGTCGATCAAAAGTTCAAAGACAGGTGCATCAATTTTTGAGAAAGAATCCCTGTTCATCAGCCCTGTATTCGGAAGGATCCCGGGCAGGCTTGAGGGTTCTTCGCCGGGGCTGGCCCTGTCTGCGGGAAGGTTTCCGTTTTCCAGGTACTCATGGACAGCTTCCCGGACTTCTTCCCATACCCCGGCTTTTTTTGCTGATTTCCGCAGGTCTGTGTAAAATTGCAGTGAAGGGTACCTGAAAAACTCTTCTGCATGTAAAGCTGCTACAAAGAGCCAGTTCTCTTCTTTTTCCTTGATTTCGAGGAGGATCCGGAAGAGTTCATAGGCAGTCCCCGGGGAAGATTTCCTTATTTCTTTTATTTCCCGGTAGATCAACTCTTCTGCCTTTTCTTTTTTCCCTGCGGCAAGCAGCACTTTGATTAGCCGGACATAGCTCCAATTCTCTCCAGCTTCTGCTTCCTCTTCGCAAAGGGAGATGGCTTCTTCATAATTCCCGGCTTTTTCGAGTGCAAGGACAAGCCGGTTTACAAGCTGTTCCCGGTCCCAGTCGGAATCTGAGGAAGTTTTCCCGCTGTCGCTTGCCTCCAGCCGGTCTTTAAGTACTTCAGAAAAGCGGCTCCACTCCTCTACTGGAAAATCCGAATTCCAGAAAGCTTCTTCGTCAAAAATCCCGTATTCGTCTTTTAATTCAAAGTCCAGAACTCTAAGCATCCTTTCGTGGGCCGGGCTTCCGGACTGCAGGAGAGCTTTGATTACCACTTCCATACATCCGCCAACCTTCATGCCGATTTCTCCCTCTTCATCATAAGGGGCTATTTCTTCATACCCCTTCAGAATTCTCATCCCCAGGTCTGCAACTTCATCTGCATGCCCGGCTTCAAGGAGGCTTTCCAGACGGTTCCTTATCTCCGAAAAATCAGGGAATGGGGAATCGTAATCCATGTAGTCATAGCTTCTGGCTTCTTCCCAGAGCTCTTCCAGTTCGGTGTATATGTCCCCTACCGTCCCCTCCGTATCCCCCGATGCAAGGTTCAGCATGTCCTGCAGGTGCCCGGAAAGCAGGGAATCCCTATCTGATAAATTCATCAGAAGGTCAATAAGTTCCTCTTTTTCCATCTGCTCCAGGTACTCCTTCAGCTCTGTCCGGAAAACCTGATGTGAATCCCGGGTCTCCCCGTCTTTCAGGGCAGGTCCCTGTCTGGCCATAAGAATGAGTGGGTCCCCTTCGGCAGCAACGAGAACTTCTTCTCCCTGCTCTACGAGTTCAAGGTATTCAAGTACAGTAGCAACCCCGTGTTTGCAGTCATGTTCAACCGGACAGGTGCAGGTGGAACTAAGTTCCCCGTTTTCCAGAGAAACCTCTGTGAAATATGTTTTCGTCCCCTGTACCCGGGCTATGAGGCTGTCTTCCGGGGTTCGCTTAATCTCCTTTACCCTTTCTTCGTCCTGGTACTTCATCCCTTTTGCAGTCGCCTTTCCTCCTGCCCAGTCCTGCAGGTCACTCCACCTGAGTTCTTTGAAGGGGTCGGCATCCTTGCTTTCTGATGGCATAAACTACTATTTCGTCAACGTAATATAAAAATGGGAATTACGAGTCGGTTTTATAGAACCGGGTTCTGAAAGGGAGTTTAGAACTAGAGGGGGATTTTTCAAGACAGATGACTTCTGGTAAAGTGATTTCTGGTAAAGTGATTTCTGGTAAGGTGATTTCTGGTAAAGTGATTTCTTGTAAAGTGATTTCTGGTAAGGTGATTTCTGGTAAGGTGATCTCTGAGAAATAGTGGAGCGAGCCTTCAAGGTTCAAACTTATAGCCTCTACTTATGAAGGCGGTTTTCAAATATTGATTATGAGTTTCATAGCTATTTGGAGATAGTAAATACTACTCATAAAATATATGGACTAATCAAGAAAACAAACGGCTCTGTAATAAAAACTGTACCTTAACTGTTAGCCGATAAAATTGGAATCAGTCTGTGGATAATGTACATAATGAGTATAAGTATACAGATTCCTAATACCTGTGTTTCGGTATCAATTTTAAACATACTTAAAATACGGCGTCTTCTTATAAATATTTACGCAGTATGGTTCATATACTGTGGGGTTAAAAGTTTTTATACTTCCCTACACACTTAAATACTTCCTCTATTTATACTTCTAGTTAATATATATATATAATTAGGGGATCGATTGGTTATGGCCTTAATGGACACCGATTTAAATCATATGGGGCACGTAGACTCCACTAAAAATTTTGTTGAGAATTCAGGTCAAGCAGCAAAAGAGATAAGCTGGCTAATAGATGACCTTCCAGTAACTGTTTTCAGAGTCTCTAATGAATCTTCGTGGCCTATACGTTACATAAGTAAAAATGTGGAACAACTCACCGGTTATTCTACAATTGATTTTATTTCTCAAAGATTATCCTGGGCAAATATTATTTTTCCAGAGGATATTCCTGTAATCGATAAGGCTATAGAGAAAGCGATGAGAAACAAAACTCCTTATCAGGTTGAATACAGGATCAAAAAATCCGATGGAGATAAAGTATTCATTCAGGAACAGGCTAACCTGGTGAACGATGAACACGGAAACGTGGTTTATATTGACGGTGTGTTTCTGGACGTAACTCCTCAAATAAAACGGAGGGAAGACTCTCAAAGGGTAATTGTTAGCAGCATTCCCGCACCATCACTTGCATTTTACATCGACACTTCTGGAAAAATAAAGTACATTAATGATTACTTTTTGGAAGTCTGTAAGTTTAGAAATGCGGACGAAGCTGTCGGGAAATCTCCTTACGAATTATTAGATACTAAGTCCAAAAAAACGCTTGCTGAGAAAGTAATGGAAACCGGAGAAGGCGTTTATAATCGAGAAATAACTTTTAAATTTAAGGCTTTAGACAAACCCCTGTTTACAGTGCTCTCAGCTGTGCCGATAAAAGATGAGACTGGTGTTATCGTTGGTAGTCTCACCGTCATAACTGATCTGACCGAGATGAAAGACAGAGAAAAAGAGGTTAAGGATCTTTTAGATTACACCAACATTTGTCTGAAAGATCTTGGGGAGGGTATCAGAGGAGTTAGTGAGGGGGACCTTGATGCTCATCTGGAGAAGCTAAAGGACGACGACTTTGGTGACACCTTTGACGAATTCAATAAGCTTGTCATTAATCTGAAATCTGTTATTGAAACTATATTGAATGACATGCTCACAACCCTGGAAGAAGCCCGGCAGTCCGAAGAAGCTGTTGGCCAGATGAATATGGGTATGCAGCAAATTTCAACGGCCTCCGAACAGATCGCAACTGGTTCAGAGAATCTTTCGAGGCATGCAGGCACAGCAGCTTCGGACATAAAAGCTTCTCAAGAGATTTTCAAAAAGCTCAGCGAATCTTCCACTAAATCTTCCAGCTATGCTTCCCAGGCAGGTAAAACCAGTGACGAAGCTCAGGGTCTCAGTAATATGGCTCTGGAAGAAGTGGAACAGCTTGTTGCAGAAATCTCCAATCTTGGAACCATCGTTCATTCTCTGGATGACGCTGTCAATAATATCGGCGCTGTTACAGGGAAAATCAAATCGATTGCTGACCAGACCAATCTCCTTGCTTTGAATGCAGCTATTGAAGCTGCAAGAGCCGGTGAATACGGCCGGGGATTTGCCGTTGTTGCCGATGAGGTCCGAAAACTTGCTGCCGACTCAAGGAAGAGCACTGATGAGATAAATGGGATTGTTACAAACGTCCAGAAAGAGACCAGGAAAGTGACGGAAGCGATTAACACTGCGGACGGTCAGGCTAAAACAGGAAGCAAGAACATTAAACAGGCTTTGAATAAGAGTCAGGAAATTGCCACTGCAGTTGCCACTATCAACTCTATGCTCATCGAACTGGATAGGCTGTCAGAAGAAGGCCTGGATAAAATTGAAAATATCGAGAAAAGTATCAGTGAGACTGCATCTACTGCTGAAGAGAATGCCGCGAGCAGTGAACAAACCTCTGCTGCAATCGAGGAACAGACAGCTGCCATGCAGCAGGTAAGTGCCTCGGTACAGAACGTTAATAGTCTTGCCCAGAAAACAGTTGATGTTCTCTTGGAAAACTTCAAAGTTTCGGGAGAACCGAAAACCAGTCAGCCCTCTTCTGGAAAACCGCAGAGTTTCAACAGAAAAGGGAATTTTAAGAAACGCTGAATCTTGAGTACCGAAATCCCAGGATATGATATCTTCTCCGTCGTATCCTGTAAATTCTTTTTTGATTCTATCCGGATAATAAATACGAACCCATTGTTACGGACAGTATCTTATGTGCAACTTGAAGTTAGCCCTCAGGCAAGATAATCCCTTAACCGATGACCAATGAATTCCTGTGGGAATTCATAAAAATCGTGGATTGTTTTAAGCTTCTCGTTTGAAGTAACACTTTTATTTTCTTTCTCCGAATGTGCGGAAATTACCTCCAAAATAGATGGCATGAGCCACAGTCAAAAACAGCAATATATTTATATTTTTAAATATGTTGAACAGTAACTTGAAATTGATACATGAAACCTACTCAGAGAAGCAAACATGAACGAAATCACATTTATGAACGAAGCAAAACCGACAACCGAGGCAGCCATGCTGGCTGATGCTGAGTATCCTGGCAGCCGCTCCAATCTGTTCAAGGCAATTGGGCCAGGCATTTTGGTAGCTTGTGCTGCTATTGGAGGGTCGCACCTGGTCTGGTCAACGCAGGCAGGGGCACAATACGGCTGGAGCTTGCTCGGGTTGATTCTGCTAGCTAATTTACTAAAGTTCCCGTTTTTTCTATATGGCCAGCGCTATACAGCCGCCACCGGTGAAAGTCTCCTGGCAGGGTATAAGCGGCAGGGAGTAGCCTATGTCTATATTTTTCTGGCCATTAATATCCTGACCGGAATCATCAATATAGCTGGGGTAGCCATGCTCAGCGGCGCGCTGTTTGCTGGTTACGGGTTTGATGGCAGCAGGATTCCCGCTTTCACGGTTGGCATTCTGGGGATATGTGCTGCGGTTATTCTACTGGGACAGTATAAACTGCTCGATAAACTTTCTAAAGCAGTGGTTGCTCTGCTAAGCCTGAGTACGTTAGTAGCTCTGGGCCTGGCGTTTGCCCACGGTCCGGTTGCGCCCCCGGACTTTGTCGGGCCCAGCGCCTGGACATGGCAGACCTTTCCATTTTTGGTGATGCTGCTTGGCTGGATGCCGATGCCGGTGGATCTTTCGGCCTGGTCAAGTCTGTGGATGTTCAGCCGGGAAGAAGAAACCGGTCACTTCGCTACGACCCGGGAAGCTTCCATTGATTTTTATCTGGGATATATCATGGCTGTGGTTATGGCTGTGGCTTTTGTGGCGCTCGGCAAACTGATTATGTATGGTTCAGGCCAGGAGCTTGTCAGTGGAGGCACCGGCTTCAGCCAGCAGCTGGTCAGTCTCTACTCGGCCAATATCGGTGAATGGTCAAAGCCCCTTATTTTGACCGCTGCCTTTTCCACCATGTTCAGCACCACCCTGACCTGCATCGATGGTTATCCGCGCTCGTTGGCGGCGAGCTGTACGTTGCTCAGCGACAGCTTTTCCAGGCGCTTCAAGC
Source organism: Methanosarcina sp. 1.H.T.1A.1 (assembly GCF_000979295.1). Taxonomy (NCBI): domain Archaea; kingdom Methanobacteriati; phylum Methanobacteriota; class Methanomicrobia; order Methanosarcinales; family Methanosarcinaceae; genus Methanosarcina; species Methanosarcina sp. 1.H.T.1A.1. The sequence continues at coordinate 70,076 of NZ_JJQY01000048.1, forward strand.
AGATCTTCCAGCTCTGTATTGTGTTGTCGGTGGTTGCAGCCTGTGTAATCGTGCTGTACTTCGTCCAGAACCTGCTGCAACTGTTGAGCTTTGCCGCCATTGTCAGCTTTGTCACCTCGCCGATTCTTGCCTACATCAACTATCGGGTGATAAACGGTAGCAACGTGCCGGCCGAAGAACGTCCGGGGCCGTATCTCAAGTTATTGAGCCTGGCAGGGCTGCTGTTTTTCCTGCTGATGACGGCCGGATTTGTCTACGTGACGTTTATCCGGGGTTGAAGGGTAGGTAGGTGCTTCAAAAAGAGGAGGGTAAATTGTGACTGCGCAAAGGGAGGAATTTACATACTTTCATTTTTGTGTCGATTTGTGAAAATCAAAATAGCTCAAATCAGACCAATGACTTTTGTTTGCAGGCAGTTCTATTTTTTTCCCCTCAATGTTTTATATTAATAACCTGTCAGAACACATTATAGTTGCAATAATTCCAAAACAGTTAGTTAATAATTAGGAAGTGTTGGTATGACTGAACGACAAGTTGAAAGTGTGCTTATCGAGATTCCAAAAGGAAGCCGAAACAAATACGAGTACGATAAAGAAAAGAAAGTGATTAAATACGACAGAATGCTTTTTTCTTCAATGGTATATCCTTCTGATTATGGTTTTTTCCCCGATACTCTAGCTCTTGATGGTGACCCTTTAGATGCCATGGTTTTAACATGGGAACCTACATTTCCAGGCTGTTTAATTGAAGTGCATCTTGTTGCATTATTTGACATGGAAGACGACAAAGGAAGAGATCAAAAAATACTCTGTGTCCCAAAAAATGATCCTTTATGGAATCATATCGAAGCAATTGACCAGGTCCCTCCTCATTTATTAAAGGAAATTACACACTTCTTTGAAACTTATAAGAATTTAGAAGATAAACGAGTAAAGGTTATTGGTTGGAAAGATTTAGAAACCGCAGTCGATATACTCCAGGAAGCTAAATCTCGATATCTTGAGCAAAATAAATAATGTAAGCAGCGATGGGTTGCTGTTCTCCTTAAATTGCAAAATAAGCATTACGAGCCCGTTGAAATTCAGAACCCGGTTTCGCTTCCGAAGCGCGGTTCGAGATATTTCGCGGCGCTCAATTTTGCAAAACGGGGATGGAAATTGTAGTGAGATTTGTAAAACGAAAAGTATGCCCGCTGAGATTCGAATTCAGGACCTCCGCCGTGTGAAGGCTGGAATCTGTGACGTATGCACCGTTATTGACGAACCAAATGTGGTAGACATTTCTTTCTCATTTAATTAGAGATCGAATCACCAGCATACTGGTCCATAAAATGAAAAATCCAGAATAAGGCCCATATGATTAATGCGCCTTACGAGTTTTAGACAATATGAGTCCTGCAAGAATTAAGATTAAAACACAGAAATAACTCATATCAGTAGACCCTACATTCGGTACATTACTGTCTGGAAATGATACATTAACAGTTTTACATACAGCACCATAAGTTTGAGATTGCGCAGTAATTTTCACCGTGTACGTTTTTCCAGAATAGTTAGTGACTATAAAAGAGTCAGTTACCACTCCTATAGGGTTACTTACATTGTCATTAGTACCTGAGATTCCAGAGGGTACAAACGTTTTTCCATCACTCATAGTACCCAGTAAAAAAGTCAGGTTGCTGGACTGTGACGAAGAATCATAATAGCTTGCATTAATATAAGCTGCTGTATTGTTTATCTGTTTATATGTACAATTTGTACTGATCACAGTCTGCATTGCAGGTATTGCAGAGGTGTCACCTGAAGGTGGTATTGTAATAGTATATTGATCCAGATCAGGTATTAATGTGCTGGTGTACTTTTGTCCATCTAAAGTAATTGTTACAATTTTATATGTGACACCTTGAGTCAAATGGAAATTTGCTCTACCGTCATTATTTGTCCAGGCACAAAAATTCGGTTTTTCATTACCTAAGTCATTATTTGGTGCGTAAATCTGAACTTCACATCCGGGGACTTTCTCATTTGAATCAGTACAAACATATAACTTCACATAGTGTGGTTCTAAATAATCAGGTGCTTTAACCATTTTTATATTCATTTCTGTGTTTGTACCTGTCATATTTACTGGTAATTCAGGATTGTTAAGATAGCCTGTTGCTGAAGCAGTTAAACAGTACGTGCCTTTTCCCCTGTTCACAGTGAACTGGTAAAGCCCGTCAACATCAGTAATTTGAGTACAATTCCACGTATTATTTGACAATTTTATTACAGCACTCTGAACAGGTTGGCCTGTAGTTGAATCTGTTAAATATCCATATGCACCGGGATATACTGTAGCTGATTTTTTGCCACTTACTGTGAACAAACTTACAGGACTGTTGTATACCCATGAATTATTAACGTCATCATGTGCACCGATTTTTATAGCAAACGATCCCGTGTAGCTTATTGGTACATTTGCAGATGTTTGTGAAGTGTTAAGACTATATATTAAATGAGATGAATCGAATTGTGATGTACTGTTATATACATTGATAAAATAACTTGTTGCATTCAAATATGTCCAGCTTATACTTACATCTCCGTTGACAGTTGAAATTGTACTGCCTTTAGCTGGAAAAGTAACAGAAGGTACTACAGAACCATTGTAAACAGGTAAATTTCTTGTACCATTGTCTGCAACATACCCATTATCTTTTGTACCCCTGGAGCTTGAATAGGAGCTGGTTACAATATTGCCGGTTGATGCAATATCCATACCACTAATTCCATCATATTCGGGGCTGTTATAATATATATTATTTGAAACAGTACCTCTGCCTGAACAGGCACCATCAGCTGAGTCGTGATATATTGTATTTAATTGAAGTGTTGCAAATGTATTATCATAAATATTAAGGCCTGTTACTTCCCCTCCCATTACTTCTACCCCAGCATTACCAGAACCGGTATCAGTGTAGAAAGTATTCCTGTAAATTTGAACGTTTTTCGTATTATGAATTTTAATGCAAGAATTTATAAAAGTGCCCCAGCAATTATTAAATATTGTAATTCCATCACCGGCAGACCACGCATCAAAACTGTCATGGCCGGGTTTACACACTGTATTATAAACTTGAACATTGCTGGTATTTTTTTTACAGAAAATAAAGTCACCCATACTGTATTGCATTTTTAAGTCGTGAATAACTACATTTGAACAGCCAGACAAATAAACTCCTTTTTCATATTCCCTATACTTGTTGCTTGCCGCATGCATTATGCTTAATGATTCCCAACCACCATCAATTAAGAAATTTGAAATTACAATATCAGAAATACCATTACAGTTAATTATATTTTGAGTTGCAAAATTAGAGCTCGGATTGTCACAATAGATCACAGTTGCACCAATCCCATTTCCATTAAGGGTTACCCCTGATTTCATGATTATGGGTGAACTTATGTGAAACGTGGTCGATGCAAGCTGTACAGTGTCACCTGAATTAGCTGATTGTATGGCAGCGTTAATAACATTCTGGTCGTCTGAGCCTGCAGGGCTAAAGGAAGTTCCTGGGCCTACATTGATAATTGAACCTGAGCAATTTGCTGAAAAAAAGCAGATAAATAAAAGCAAAGCAATAAAAACATTTTTAGTTCCTATACACATCATAAATCTTTCTATAGAATTACTTTCTTATATTTTTTGTTTTCATTGTCATTTTTATCATTAAGCTAAGTTATAGGTTTCAAAATTAGGCACTAAACAACGAGAATTCGTTACTTGATTTGATGTGGCCATATCAACAATCATTTGTTTGTTCTTTCTTACTCTAACTTATTTTAAATGTCGATTGCTGTTAGTAGATAAGTATTTGAGCTCACTACCCTTGCGTAGCTCTAAATCTCTAATTTAAATTTTATGAATATGAGTGAAATATGAACTCTTGAATCCTGTTCAAGGTTATACAACCAGAAGTAAAATCTGACCTCGAAGCAAGAGTTGAAGCATTAGAAAAGGAAGTCTATAAAACCTCTAAATCAGAAAAAGGTTGAAAAATTAAGTGGGCCCGCTGCGATTCGAACTCAGGACCTCCGCCGTATGAAGGCTGGGGCATAAGCGACGCAAGCACCGTGTTTGACGAGCCAAATTCGATAGATCTTTCTCTATCTCAATAAGGAATCAAACCAACAAATGTTAATGAACAAAACGATAATGTTCTTAACAATATCCGGGCTGAACATAAGGACAAATTCAATGAATGGTTGCTCGATAAAAAGCCATAAAAGAATGTTAAGTTGGAGATCAGATAAAAGTGATTTGGAATCGATGAGCTGTGCAATCCAATCTCCAGTGTAGTCTCAAGAGTCATACCTTTTTACTTGGAAACATATATTTACATTATTTTTCCAAAGATCATTGTGGATATTTTTATCAGCACGTAAGCTATTGGCAATGATGCTAGAAACATGTACAGGAAAAATCCAAGCGAGCTCAGACCTCTCATTATCCGAACTTCAATGCTGTTTCCCCCGCGAATTACAGTACCATCATAACATATTGCGCTGTCAAACTGCCTGAAATATGCCTCATTCTGTTTCATACATTTCCCCTACTGTTTTTCCCCACTGTAAAGTTCTTTTTGATTGTACTTTGATCTTAAGTACAAATACTTTCTATAAATAGTTATCTCATTGAACTAATATTAGTTAAACAGTATTTCTGAGATATTGGTGATATCATATTAGTCAGATAAGTATAAAAGCCGGGAAAATAAATGATGAAGGCTCATTTATGTATTATTTTTTGGGCTTCGCTACAACATCTAATGAGTATCTTTTCAAAAATTATTTTTAATGTTTTAATTAATAACTTTGATCAGTTTCTTCATTTATCTTCAGCCTTTACTGAGGCTATTCCTTCAAGTTTAAGAGAAAAGGCAGGCTTGTCTATGTAATTGCCCTTGAAGAAGAGCTTAACTTCGAACTTAAAGTTTCACAACCGGAAGCAAAATCCGACCTCGAAGCAAGAATCGAAGCATTAGAAAAGGAAGTCTATAAAACCTCTAAATCCAAAAAGAAAGAAAAAACAGAGAGTGGGCCCGCTGAGATTCGAACTCAGGACCTCCGCCGTGTGAATGTGTTTTATGATTTCTTATGATTTTGAAAATGAGTTCGTTAACTTATATGTAATTAGTGCCATTTTTTTATGAGCAGTTCTGCTGCTTAAAGCAGGTGGGGGAATTAATAAGATGAATGATAAAAAACCTATTATCAGACTGTATTTTGCCAAAATCAAGGAAGAATATTATAATCTATCTGATGAGGAAAAGCAGGAGTTCATGATTAAGGACCGCAAGCAAATGGACGAGCTCGGGATGAAACTCCTGATGACGATTGACTGCCGCTGGTCCAATGAAGAGTGGGATTTTATCGGGGTCGAGGAATGGCCATGCATAGAAGCTCTTGAGAAGCGTGCCATATTCGAAAAAGAAGAACTGAAAGCATTCAGGTATGCTGAATCGAAGACTTATCTGGGTACTCTTGAAATTGGCGAATATGGTAAAGAATGAAACTTGAGGCAATGGAGATCCGGGCTAGTTCAAGAGCATCTAATATTCCTGAGTCGGACTACATTCCCGGAATTCTGGACGTCCTGTTGATAATTGCAGGTTTAAGCTATCTAACCGGAATTTATAAATAATCATGAAAATCTAGCTAACGCTACTGATATTGTGCATGTATGTCAAAAAAATAATTAAGTTCCAACCCATTTAATTCAATTTTGGTGTCACCTATTTTTGTTACACACTCGTTTATTTTAAAAGTCTCTCCATGTCTTCTTCTATGGAGCTGTTCGCTGTTATATTGAACTTCTCCACCAGTACATTGAGGACATTCGGTGAGACAAAGGCTGGAAGTGTCGGACCAAGGGTAATATCCTGTATTCCAAGCCTCAGGAGGGTAAGCAACACAAGGACTGCCTTTTGTTCGTACCATGCGATATTGTACGAGATCGGTGCTTCGTTAACGTCTATAAATCCAAGCCTGGCCATAAGTCCCTGTGCAATGATGATCAGTGAAAAAGAATCATTACACTGTCCTGCATCCAGTACCCTTGGAATCCCATCAATGTTCCCAAGGTTAAGCTTATTGTAGCGATATTTCGCACATCCGGCGGTAAGTATGACAGTATCTTTGGGCAACGCCTCTGCGAAATCTGTGTAGTATTGCCTGTCCTTGTGGCGTCCGTCACAACCTGCCATGACAATGAACTTCTTTATCTTGCCTGCTTTGATGGCATCAACGATCTTGTCTGCATTAGACAGTACGTAGTTGTAAGCAAAACCGGTCATGACAGTCCCTTCTTCTAATTGTACCGGAGGTTCACAGGTCTTTGCCTGCTCGATGAGGGCCGAGAAGTCTTTCTTACCATCTTCAGCCAAGATGTGTGTGGCACCGTCATAACCTGCGGACCCTGTAGTGTATAACCTGTCAATGTAGGTCTCTTTTGGAGGGATTATACAGTTACTTGTAAGTAATATTGGTCCGTTGAAGCTCTCGAATTCCTGCCTCTGTTGCCACCATGATCCTCCGTAGTTTCCTACCAGATGTTCGTACTTTTTAAATTCAGGATATGCATTTGCAGGCAGCATCTCACCGTGAGTATAGACATCTACACCGGTTTCCTCAGTCTGATCCAATAGTTGTTTCAGGTCCTTTAGATCATGACCGCTTACGAGAATACCGGGATTGCCTCTTGTTCCAATATTGACCTGTGCAGGTTCCGGATTTCCAAATGTAGTGGTATTTGCCGCGTCAAGAGCTGCCATTACATCAAAACCATGTTCCCCACATTTTAGTACCAATGAGATGAGTTTCTCATCGGTCAGGCTGTCATCAGTGGTTGCCAGAAGGCCTTCCTCTATAAACGAATTGACTTTCTTATTGGAATTTCCAAGAATCATAGCATGATGTCCATATGCTGCAATTCCTTTGATGCCATAAATCAACAGTTCTCTCAATGATTGGATATCTTCGTCCTCTGTTGCAAGTACACCGGTGTTCCTGTCCTTGAGGTTTTCCGGGGCCAAAGTTGCGATCTCGGGCAGATCATTCTCATCAAGCAAATTGTTATCTAGAAGTTTCTGCTTGATCTCATTCTGAACCTTGAATCCTCTGTCAATGCGGTCCTGAATTCCGCTCGCTCTGAAATCGGTATTCGTTATGGTTGAGAACAGTGCATCGAGCATAAATTCATCAGTGCTCGTTTCAGAAATTTTTGCCTTTCTTGCTTTCTGGTTGTAGAATGCAATGCTCTTAAGCACATAGATGAGATCGTCCTGAAGGTCTGCGACTTCCCCTTTCTTACCGCACATGCCGTTTTTTGTGCAGCCTTCCCCATTCATTGTTTCTTCACACTGGTAGCAGAACATTTTGTTACCCCTTTATGTAGATATTATGTGCAGGGATATCTATTTACTTTTTATGCCCTCAAATCTTCAATCTCTCATTCACGTGCGAATTGAGGGTAAAAGGCTTATCACTCCTGGTATTCTGCTTTATTTAATGAAGAGTAACTTTGCGGAATTTCATTTCATTCCAATCTTCAACAACCCTAACTTAAATCAGTAAAATAGTTTTACAAAGTATTACTCTCATTTTAGAGCCTATCCGAAAAATCAGAAGAAAAGTGGGCCCGCTGAGATTCAAATTAAGGACCTCCGCCGTGTGAAGGCTTCATTTAATGATTACAACCAGAGAGCTGGCGTGAGCATACTCCGTTGCTTGCAGCGGGGTGCGCCAGCGCAACTTTGATTCCAAATTCGATCTTTAAAGGTGTAATATTTATGCGTTCCCAAATTCCTTCAAGCCGCCAAAGACGGAAATAATGGTAAACAGTTTTCCAATGTGAGAATTCATGTGTTAACATTCGCCATGCACACCCATAACGTAATAAATAGAAGATGGCATTCAATATTTCTCGATAGGAATGAATGCGCTTTTTACCTATATTCGTTCTTAGATTAGGAAAATAAGGTTTAATTAGTTCCCATTCTTTATCAGATAAATCACTAGGATAAGGAAGTTTTCGGGATCGTTTTAACATTAACGAATAGTCAAGGTACAAGGATTATTTAATTTTAGACAGCCTCTAAGTGATTATACCTGATTCTCTCAAAAAGCCTGTGAATTTAAGCAGATTTGTAAAAATGTTAAGATAAAATCAAAACAAAAAGAAAGAACAAAATATGTATCCTCTTCAAAATCAGCGGTAAATTTTCCATATCGTCAAATACTTGAACTTTAAATTTGTGAAGTTTGTAAACTGAATAGGGCTTATGGATTTGATTCCCAAACTTATAAAATTAATTCAATTTCACTCAAATCCGTGGAATTCACGTTGCTACCCCTAAATTTGAAGAGGATACAAAAATATTTTGAATTCATTTTTTTAAGTTTTTCTTGTTGGCTTCCATCATCTCTATTTTATCCCATGGTATCATTGTTATCATAGTCTTTTCACTTAAAGTGATCAGAGGTTTATCTCGAATGTCTGTAAGTTTGCCTTTGGCATCGCCGTTCTCAGTTATTATTTTTACTTCTGGAAAGTCATGCTTGTAAAAATTTGTAATTAATTTCATAATTTCTTCAGAAAACTCTGTAAGTAATTGATACAGTACAAATGTATACAGAAAGTAAAAAACGATTCCCAATAAATATGCAAGTAAGTAATATGTAAAATAAGACGTATTTGTTGCAAGGTATGTATAGGCATCTGCAAATCCAGTCCAATTAAATGAAAAAACGTTTTGCAATATATAACTAACAGTATAATGTATTGTAATATTTATTCCAATTATTATTCCTAAAAAAAACCAAATTGAGAAATAAAATATTTGTGTCGAGACTTTTATCATAGAATATTCTGTAATCTTTGGGATTTCAACCTTCATTGATATAAATAACTGGCACCAACCAATCCAAATTAAACAAATAAGTAGAGACGAGACGATTATTAAATAAGAACTAAGAAATAGAATTACATCTAATCCCACGAGATTAGAAATTACGGTAGAAAATGATTTTTTAATAAATTCGATATCCAAAATATAAAGTAAAATATTCAGAAGCGGTTTCTTTATAATTGACTCAAAAACTATCCCTACAATAGTGCTCCATAAAAAAACTGCAATCCCCAATGCTCGCAAAATCTTGTAAATTTTTATTGAAAAAAAATACTTTTCGATTATAGGAAAATTGGTTCTTAAATATTTAATATATTGATTTTTGTCTCGTATTTTTGAATATTTTGTTATTATTACAGGTACAATACCGGATATCAAAACAAGAATAATAGGGATAAATAGCTGTGATAGAATATTCAATGGTTCTTCAGTGGTTATTTCCAATTTTTATCACGCAGTTGATTAAGGAAGTAGTGTAAATATGCTTTTTGATTTTGTATTTGTTGTCTTCCCTTCCTAACCTACGATAATTACCAAAATTACCACCATGGTTTTTGCTTTCTGTATTCTCCGGAAGCAGTTTAATGTTTCATCTGCTGTTCTCTTGGATCAATGTTTAAATATGGGCCGCTTGTTTGTGCATGTTTTCATTTAGTTTTTCTATCTGTTCATCCTTTGAGTATAAATGATAATGTTTATGTTAGTTTACAGTCGATTAAGGACAATTTAATATTTCAAATAAAGGGCATAGGTTATGGCACTACGGGAAACATATGAAAATGCAAGACAACATAAATTATTGATATGGGTTACTATTGTTTTTGCTGTTTCTTTTGTACTGATTGCCTTATTCCTTAGTTATTTAGTATTCACATATCCTGTTAATCAAGTCTTTCAATATGGAATAACTAATGCAACAGAAAAAGCTAATTTAATTAATCAATATCGTACCACTTCAATTCAATTCATTTCTACATTAGCCCAAATACTAGGTGGCGGTGCAGTTGCAGTTGGAATTTACTTTGCTTGGGGAAATCTAAAAGTTGCTCAAGCAACTTTCGAATCTAACCAGAAAAACGCTGAGAAAAATTTAGAAGTTGCTTTAGTTAATCTAAAATCTGACCAAGAAACTTCTCGGAAGAGTTTAGAAATTGCTCTGGCCACTCTCGAATCTGACATTAAAAATGCTCAGGAGAATTTAATAGTTGCTAAAGAAGGCCAGATTACTGAGCGTTTTACAAGGGCTATTGAGCAATTAGGGGGTGAAAAAATAGAGATTCGGTTAGGTGGTATATATGCGCTTGAAAGAATCTCAAAAGAATCAGAGAAAGATTACTGGCCAATTATGGAAATTCTAACAGCTTATATTCGAAATAACTCATCCATCGAAAGCGAGAATATACAAACTGTATCTTTGGATATTCAAGCAATTCTCACTGTTATTGGAAGACGCAAGTATTTTTTTATTTCTACGGATTCCGATCGTCTTGAGTACAATTGTCTAGATCTTCGAAGAACTAATTTACGAAGAGCTAACATTGAAAAGGCTCACCTAAGAGGAGCTATCTTCATAGAATCTGACCTTAGAGAGACTAACCTTCAGGGAGCTAATCTCGAAAGTGCTAACCTTAGAGAGGCTAACCTTGAAGGAGCTCACCTTAGAAAGGCTTACCTTAAAGGAGCTTACCTTGAAAAGGCTAACTGTGTAAATGCTAGTATTGGGAGAGCTTATCTCGAAAGTGCTAACCTTAGAGAGGCTAACCTTAAAGGAGCTCACCTTAGAAAGGCTTACCTTAAAGGGACTTACCTTGAAAAGACAAATCTTAAAAAAGCTAACCTTGAAGCGACTAATCTTGAAGGAGCTATCCTTAAAGGGGCTGACCTTAGAGAAGCTGACCTTCAGGGAGCTGATCTTAAAGGTGCTATACTTGAAGGATCTGACATTAGAGAGGCTAAACTAGGAGGGGCTATACTTGAAGAAGCTTTCCTTGTAGGGGCTATACTTGAAGGAGCTCACCTTGGGAGGGCTATACTTGAAGGTGTTATTAAATTTGGTGAAGGAGCTAACCTTCTAAATGCTTATCTTAAAGGTGCTAACCTTAAAGGGGTAGACTTTGAAAAGGCTAACCTTGAGGGAGCTGATCTTGAGGGAGCTGATCTTGAAGGGGCTAAGAATTTAACAGTTGACCAGCTTTCTAAAGTGAAAACACTGTATAATGCAAAATTCGACGAAGAGTTCAAAATATCATTACAAGAGAAGTACCCTGCCCTTTTTGAGAAACCTGATGAATGATTACATATTACCAAAGTTTCCATCAACGCTTTATTATTTCCATACTATCCGGAAGTAACTTATGTTTAACCTGCTGTTTTACTAGATCACGTTTGAATATTGACCGTTTGTTTGTGCATATCTCGTTTAGCTACACAATCATACGATATAGGAGACTCTAGCATTAACCTGAACTTGTTTACCCTTTAGGACATATGCATACAAGGAGTATGCAATTAAAGAAATCTATGATGTTTCAATTAATTTCGATGCTTACTAGTAAAATTACGGAAATATTTATTTTAGTTGTTTGTATTTATTCTCAAGATTAGGAATGTCTTCTCTTACTTGTCTCAATAAATCTTTAAGACTTTCATTAGTTTGTGGGCATGTTTCAAAATAACGACGTGCATCGGGTTCTGCAAGATGCCTATAACAACCTATTTCATTATACTTTTCTTTATCGCCTTCGTATACATTTATTGGATTATCATCGTGACAATTGAATAGGTTTTGGAGTGGTCTATAAAAATTAACCAAACTTTGCCCAATATGTTTTATTTCTTCTGCTTTTTGTACTTGTTTAATTACCTTTAATGATAAATGAAGAGAACTGGCACCTAACATTACTGCTAAAGCCGATATACCTAATGTAGCTGGATCTTGTTTTCCATAATAAAATCCCAAAAAAACAAAAATCAAGGCGATTGCTAATATCAGAAGGACAAAATGTTTCTCGGATAAGGATTCATCTGTCATAAAATTCTAATAAACTTTATCTGAGATATAACTATCTTTATTTTTTTTATCTTATTGTTTGGATGAGCTTATATGTTATACCAAAACTGCGTATGGTATGTGTGCACTGCTAAAGTGGAAAACCATTGAAGAGAGTTTCTAGAAAAACCATGCAAAAGATGATGATGAAACAATCTTATTGAACAAAACCACCGTGAAACTATCATCGGTATAAGTTTTTCAGTGAAATCACTTGGATCCCGGTATCCACAAAAAGATTTTGTATGATTTTAAGGGAGGACACATCAAGCATAACCCTTGCTTAATATTCTCCGATATGGCAGAAAATCAAAAGTTACATAAATATTTAGTAACCATTATTTGGTGTTATATAGGTAGAAATATGAAGCTTTTAGGTAAGTCCAAAGTCATGAAACATAGGGTAAAACCAGAAATTACATACCCTTTAGTAAGGCTCACTCAGTCGGAAGTAAGCTTTGCTGGAGAAACTGCTCATATTTTCAAAACAGAGTACAATGGTAAACCTGTTTATGTAATCGCTCTTGAAGAAGAGCTTAACTGTGAATTTAAAGTTACACAACCAGAAGAAAAATCTGACCTAGAAGCAAGAATCGAAGCATTAGAAAAAGAAATCTATAAAACCTCTAAATCCGAAAAGAAAGAAGATAAAAGTAGTGGGCCCGCTGAGATTCGAACTCAGGACCTCCGCCGTGTGAAGGCGACGTCATAACCGGCTAGACCACGAGCCCATGGATTGCATTTGAAAATTAATGAAGGTTAAGCAACCATAAAATAGAACTTCTTATGTATAAGCTTATCGCTTGCGAGCCGATTTTGGGCTTGACCGGACCTGTTATGTAATTACTTTTTATATTTTTGCCTCAGGGGCCTTTATTTTTTGTACTTTTTGAGGGTTTTGAAGGATGAAGACCCACTTGCAGGGGTTTTTCAGTCTATGGGTGGAACTTTTGATGATCTGTTGATGATCTGTTGATGATCTGTTGATGATCTGTCCGGGAATCTTCAGTCAGGCGATAAAGTAATGAAGTAATAATGTAAATAACTATAGAAATAATTTAATTGATTGGTTTGTATGATCGAAATCCTGAAAATCCTCTTCACCATGCCGTTTTTGCTCTACGCATGCTATACAGACTTGAAGGAGCGCAGAGTCTCAAACAGGTTATGGAAGTACATGCTTGCATCGGGTTCGGTATTTGTAATCTATGACGTTTATACTGGAGGGATTCCCTACCTTAAATCTCTAATTTTTTCCGGAGTTATTGTTTTCGTTTCGATTTACATCCTTTTCCAGCTTGGGGCCTTCGGGGGCGGGGATGCAAAGGGGCTGATAGTGCTTTCCATCTTATTTCCGCTCTATCCGGTTTTCCTGTTCTCGGGAGAGCTTTATCCTTTGCTAGGGCTGCCTCCTGTAGGGCTCTTTGCCTTCACGGTGCTGGAAAATGCTCTCCTGGTAACGACACTCGTGCCTCTCGGGATGTTCTGCTACAACGCCCTGCATTTTTCGCCTGATATGCTCAAAAAGCCCTTATACATGTTTATCGGGTACAGGACTGAGGTATCCTCTCTGAAAAGGAAGGAACATCTGGCCTTGCTTGAAAAGTTCGAGCTTGACGAAAACGGGGTCGTCATCAGGAAGTTTGCGCGGACAGGGCTCGATTTTGATGCGAACCTGAAGCCCGAACTTGGGGAATACGTAAAAAAAGGGCTTATTGAAAAGGAAGTCTGGGTTACTCCGGGCCTGCCTTTTATGCTCTCAATTACAGCAGGCTTTATAACCGCAGTCGTTTTCGGGGATTTAATCTTTTACGCTGTCTTTAGTTTTCTCGGGGTCTGAACCTAACATCTACGGAATAAACCTAACCTCTGCGGAATAAACCTAACGTCTACGGAATAAACCAAGCATCTGTGAAAATTTTAGGAACGGCTGAACCGGGATTTCTCCCTGTTCTCCTTCTTTCCTTTTTCCACTCTCTTTCCCCTTTTTTCATCTTTTCTGCACGATAAGCAGCCCGTAGAGAATTGTTTCTGCAATTGGGGGATTATCAGGAGTGCCTTTTGCAATCCTTTCTTCGGGGTAGCCGAGGTTTTCGCAGGTATAAAGTTCAGCGTTAATTCCAAGTTCTTTAAGGATTTCTGCAACTTCGCAGGAGCCGAATGTCTCTTCCGGCAGCAGGAAAATGTTTCTTCCGTTCTTCAATTCCTGGATCAGTTCGGCTTTTGCAGGTTCAAAGTCCCTACCGTGGGCTGTTATTGCACAGAGGTTCGTCAGGTTTACCTTTGTACGGGCACAGGCTGCCTGCATTGAAGAAATTCCGGGAATTACGGTATCATTTTCCCCTGCAAATTTCCCGAGCCCGGAAAACATGGGGTCTCCTGTTGATAGGACAACGGCATCTGCGGGCAGGAGATGGAGCGACTTATAGTCTTTAATCGTTTTTGCTTCGCAGGTAATATGTTCCTGTGCGAGCTCAAGGGCTCTTTTTGCACCGTAAACCACTGATGCCTTTCTTATCGCCCTTATCCCTTCTTCCGTGAGCATGCCGGGTCCGACCCCGACTCCTACCACAATCATAGTTTTTCTTCCCCTTTGTCCGGTTCAAGTTTTTTGAGTTTAATTCTCACTTTTGTTTCTCGCTCTTGCTGTCCATCAGGACAGACCCGTCCCTGTCAATTACAACGATTCTTGCGCCCTTTCCTTTTTCGACTGCCATTTCAAAGGCTTCTTTCAGGCGCTCGTGTTCCGGAGCCTTTTCAAGCATCTCAACAACGGTTGCATATCCGCTGTTCTCAAGCATCTCAGGGTTTCCCCATTTCAGGACAAGACCCGGAAGCCCGCAGATTATGACATCGCCTGAAGCGTTATCAAGCCCTTCCGAAATCCTGCTCCCGACCATAACAACGGTGTATTCAGGGAAGAGCATATGAGAATAACGCATTCCTATTCGGCCCGTAGTCAGAACCACTCTATCCGTGCAGCGGATAAGGTCTCCTTTCATCTCTCCCAGGTGGTCGTTCCAGGGCTCAACAAAACCTGTGCTCCCGAGGACAGAAATCCCGCCTTCGACTCCTATCCTGCTGTTCAGAGTCTCTTTTCCTATCCTTTCCCCTTCAGGGATCGAAATCGTGACCTCAGCTCCCTGTAAACCCAGTTCCTCTACAGCTTCCTGCACTGCAGCCCTGATCTGTTCCATGGGTTTTGGGTTGATGGCCGGGTTGCCCTTCGAGACTTGGAGCCCGTCCCTTTTTACAACTCCTATGCCCTTTCCGCCGAAGATGCTGATCCCATCTGCCTCCCTGGCTTCGCCAACAAATTCAAGCCCCCGGGTAATATCGGATTCGTGGTCGTTAAGGATCTTCTTTACAACTGCACGCCCTGGAGAGGATTCGCTGACTTCAAGGTAGGCTCTCAGTCCTACCGGGGTGGGAACGGATACGCTGTCAACTGTTTTTTTAAGGGAAAGCACAGCGGCTTTTGCAGCGGCACTGGCTGTGGTTCCTGTGGTATATCCTCTCTTGAGTACGGACCCGTCACTCAGGACCACGATCATCCCGGACGCCACGTTTTTTTCAAGCTCTTCCCTGGGCAGCCCGGTACGGGCAATCCATTCTTCAGGGATCTTGAAATTGTTAACAGGATCTATCATGGAAGAATACTCGGAGGTTTTTTATTATAAATGTATTGACCTGAAAACCGGGAACTAACTGGAAGAGAAGAGCCTCAACAAAACACAACTGATTCTTATGAAATACCTCGGGGTTCCTATACAAACCCGAACAAGAAGACTGACTTCTGGGAAAAGGTTGCTGGACTCCGGGAACAGGTTACTGGATTATAGAGAACAGTCACTGGACTATCGAAAAAGGTTACTGGACTCCGGGAAAATGGTTACTGGATTATAGAGTACAGTCAGTGGACTATCGGAAAAGATCAATGGACAGTGCAAAATTCCCCGGACAATATAGAAAAGAGTGGCATCATTCCAGGAGTGGGGATTTTTTCGTTTTTCTGGAAGTTGGGGTTTGTTGGGGTTTGAATGGGGGGTACCATTCTTGTTGGGGTTTGGGGGGTTGGTGTGTGAAAAATAGCCTTGTGGAATGATGCCTATTTGATGTCAGTACTCGCCTGACACCTATCTTACATTTCAGTTATATTATATAAATCTATAGGGATATAAAGGTAAATGTTCAGTGAAAATCCTCTATATCTCTTCATAACCACTCACCAGTATTCTTTCTATGCGCTACGTCGAAAGATTGAGTTTTTTATAGGGGCGTCCACTCTCCTGAACAGCCCCCTTCCCCTGATTTTCTCAACTTTTTCTTTTTTCCGGGAATCCTATTCACTGAGTTCTTGCAAACATGCGGTCCAGTTCGCCTTTTGTAAAGGTTATCACTGTTGGTCTCCCGTGCGGGCAGGAATAAGGGTTTTCGGCTGCTTTGAGCTGTTCTATCAGCTCTTCCATCTGCCTTGAGTTGCAGGCTGCCCCTCCTTTGATTGCTGCCCTGCAGGCAAGGGTCTTGCTCACCTTTTCCGAGACCCCTGTATCTCTTTTGACCTTTCCTTCAGCCAGAAGGTCAGATATCACGTCATGGATTACGCTGGTATCCTCGAGCCGTCCGAAAACCTCAGGGACAAAGGTAACGACATAGGTATTGTCCCCGAATTCCGAGATCCCGAAGCCGTACTCCTCCAGATAAGGGATATACTCCTCCATGAGCACCTTTTCTTTCGGGGTAAGTTCTATCACTACAGGGGCGATCAATTCCTGCACCCTGGACTTTTTCGTTCTCAGGACCTGCTCATAAAGGATACGCTCATGGGCTGCATGCTGGTCGATTATTACAAGGTCTTCCCCTTTTTCGGCAAGGATGTACATTTTAGAGGTCTGGCCTATGACCCGCAGGTCTTCGAAAAGATCGGTGTTTGCTTTTTGCTTCGGCTTTTTACTTTGCCTCTCCCCTGCATTTATTCTTTCATTTACCTTTTCCCCCGTCTTCGCACTGATCAGTTCTCTTTCTTTCTCTCCTGTCTTTTTACTGATCAGTTCTCTTTCCTTTTCCCCTGTTTTCTTCTCTTCCTTTTCCCCTGTCTTTTTACTGATCAGTTCTCTTTCCTTCTCCCCTATCTTTTCCTCTTCTTTTTCTCCTGCTTTCTCCTCTTCCTTGCTACTGACCTGATCTCTTCCCCTCAGGACTTCCTGGACTCCTACCCTTTCTGCATCCAGGAGGCGCTCGGATTTCTTTAGTCTCCTCTCCGTATCCTTTATCGGGTAGGTATAAGCTTCGGATTTTTCTCTCAGGAGTCTACTGCCGCTTTCAGGAACTCTGGCTTCCTCTTGAAACTCTGCTTCCTTTCCGGTTTCCTTCCCGGCTGCTTTCCTGATTTCCTCTGCAGGTCCCTTTTCCGGCAGAGTTATAGGGGCTTCCTGTGCCTGAATTTTTCCTGATGGCCCTGAACCCTCGAAGGTTTTCTGAAACCTTCTTCCATCTTTTTCCCTTACCACGGGTGCAAGCCCGTGTTCCGAAAGGACCTTTTCAACTGCAAGAATGACTGCATCTCCTACCTCCTTTTCCCGGCTGAAACGGACTTCGGCTTTGCGGGGGTGTACGTTTACGTCCACCTCTCCCGGATCGAGGGTAAGAGCAAGCACTGCCACAGGATAGCGGCCTTTAGGGATCTTTGTGTAATATCCTTCGCGGACAGATGTGCTGATAGCTCTTGAAGTGACAGGGCGCGTGTTTACGAATACATAAAGCTGGTCGCTTCCTCCCCTGTGGGTTTCGGGTTTTGAGATATATCCCCGGAGTTCAAAGTCTTCTGTCCTGTACTCAAGGGGCAGCATTGAACGTGCCGTATCAGGGCCGAGCAGGTTGACCATGCTTTTCAAAAGGCCGCTTGAACCCGTATTTTTTATGATTGGCTTTCCTTCACTGAGCAGGGTAAAGGAAATTCCCGGATTTGCCAGGGCAAGCCTTGTAATGGTATCTGTGATATGGGCAAGTTCGGTGCGGTCACTTTTCAGGTACTTGCGCCTTGCAGGTGTGTTATAGAAGAGGTCTTTTACGTGTATCGAGGTTCCCGGAGCCGTGCCTGCATCAGATGTTTCCTGCACCTTTCCTCCGTGGATGACCATTTTTGTGCCGGTAATCTCTTCAGGGGGGCGGGTAATGATCTCTACCTTTGCAATGGCGGTAATTGAAGCAAGAGCTTCTCCCCTGAACCCCATTGTTGAGACCGTATCAAGGTCTTCGATCTTTGTGAGTTTGCTTGTTGCGTGTTTTTTGTATGAAAGGAGGGTATCGGCCCTGCTCATCCCGCAACCGTTGTCCCGGATAAGGATGGAATGTTTTCCCCCCTTTTCTACCTCGATGCGGATTTCCGTTGCTCCGGCATCGATTGAGTTGTCCACAAGTTCCTTTACCACGGATGCCGGGCGTTCTATTACCTCTCCGGCTGCGATTTTATTTATCGTGTCTCTGTCAAGAATCCGGATTTTATTACCCTGCTTTTCCATCTGATTTTCCATCTTCTCTTCCAGCTTTTCTTCAACCTGCTCCGTCATAAACCCTCAGCAGGAAACCCCTGAGTCTTTAGCTCAGGGGAGGAATGCGTAAACTTCCCCGTCCTGCTCTGTTGAATTAATGTACTTGTC